>CALXFL010000031.1 GCA_944387515.1 uncultured Clostridia bacterium | reverse complement strand
CCGGGAGCCTGTCCAACTTGCTGACACTTTGTGCAATCTGCTAACCTGATTCCCTTTTTCGACAGTCTGAAAAGTCCCTCACCGGTTGGTGAGGGACTTTTTGCATCTGGACTTATTTTACGTCCTCTTTCGCAGCGGCGGCTGCCAGCTGCCGAAATTTGGAGGCCTGCCGTTCCATCTCCTTGACCGTCTTTTTCTTCTGGACAATGCCGGTCACCGGATTGTAATGGGGCGGATTTTCTTCCAGTCGTTTCTTTGCTTTAGGGATCTCCTCTGCATACTGAGGCAGCCACTGGGCGCCGGCCGCCAGCATTTCGTCCACCATTTCCCGGATCTGGGTGGTGGTGCAGGCAGCGCCGGTCAGGGGATCCATCAGGGCGGCCTGATACAGTAGGTTGATGTCGCCGTGTACGGCCGCTTCCACTGCCAGCTTCTGCACCCATACGCTCTGAGAACAGATGGCGGCGCAGCCCAGCGGCAGATCGCCTACCCGGGGAACTGAAATGCCATTTTTGTCTGCATAGCAGGGAACCTCTACGACACATTCTGCCGGCAGGTTGGAGATGGTGCCGTTGTTCATGACGTTGAAATGGCCCCGATAGGTTCTGCCTGTTTCCAGTGCTTCGATGATGTATCCGCCATGTTCGGTGCTTCTGAAGGCGGGCTCATACCGGAAGGGCGGTTCCTTGAGCCAGTTGGGGAAGTCCGTTTCAAACCAGTTGCGACTCTCCCGGCAGACCCGCAGATAGCCGCCGGTCTCTCCCTGAATCCAGACGCTCAGGTTGATCCATTCCTTCATCTCCTCGGGATGGGTACGGTACCAGGACAGGTATTCAGAAAGGTGTCCGTTGGATTCGGTGGAGTAATAGCCAAAGTTTTTCAGAACATCCAACCGGATGTTTTCATTTTCCTGCATATCGGGGATGGTGGGCAACAGGGTCCGCAGCTCCTCCACCCGTTCCTTGCCGTCAGTTTTGACGCTGATGTACCAGGTCTGGTGATTGAGTCCGGCACAGATGATGTCCACATCCTTGACCTCTTTGCCCAGTGCCTTGGCAATCTGTTCGTGTCCGTGCTGGACGCCATGGCAGAGGCCGTAGGTGGGAACTCCGCCGTACTTGTTGCAGGCCCAGGTCAGCATGGCATTGGGGTTGGAGTAGTTGAGCATGATACAGCCGGGCGCTGCAACCTCCCGGATATCCTTACAGAAGTCCAGAACCGCAGCCACGCCCCGCTGTCCGTACATGATGCCGCCGATGCAAAGGGTATCGCCTACACACTGATCCACGCCGTATTTCAGCGGGATGTCAATGTCGGTGGCAAAGGCCTCCAGCATGCCGATTCGGACGCAGTTGATGACGTATTTTGCGTTTTCAAAAGCCTTTCTCCGGTCCAGTGTGGCCTCAATTTTAATGGACAGGCCGTTTTCGTCGATGTCACGCTGACAGAGGGTGGTGACCATCCGCAGGTTGTCGGGATTGATATCGGTGAAGGCTACCTCGATGTCATGAAATTCCGGCACGGTCAGGATGTCAGACAGCAGTTTCCGGGTAAAACCGATACTGCCTGCGCCAATAAAGGCAATTTTGAAGCTCATTGCAAATCTTCCTTATTTTGATTATAATGGGAGAGACGGCTGTTGCTGCTATATTCAGTATATATCGGAGAATTTCTGGATTCAACAGGCTTCTTTTGATAAAACAGGTGATTTTATGATACAGGATAAGATTGAGACCTACGGCTTCATGTTTTTGGAATCGGACAGTCCGCCATTGGTGCAGCTGGTCGGCATGGGGCTGGAAACCCGGACGCACGCCTATCAGTTTGACAACAGGGAACGCCGGCAGCAAAGCTATCTGTTTCAGTATACCTTGGCAGGAAGAGGACAGCTGCTTCTGGAAGGACAATCCCATCTGGTGGAGCCGGGGCAGGGCTTTTTTCTGAAGCTGCCCAGTGATACAGCCTATGGCCTGATAGCGGATGGGGAAGCCTGGCAGTTTTTGTGGCTGATGGTTTCAGGCCCAGTGGCAGATCAGCTTTATGAGAAGATCCGGCAGGATTTCGGCCATTTGCTGACGCTGTCTGCCAGTTCTCCGGCTGTTTCCAGCTGGCAGCATCTGTATCAGTTGACCCGCTCCCGTCAGATTGACCGGATGCTGTTTTCCCAGGAGCTGGCCTTTTCCTTTCTGTGCCGGCTGATGGATTCCCTTCAGCAGCCGGTACAGCCCCTTTCTCCTCTGATCCAACAGGCAAAGGCATTGATTGCCGGAGAGTATGCGGCGCTTCTGAGAATCGGGGACCTGGCGGACCGTCTGGGGGTATCCCAGGATCATCTTTCCAGGCGATTCCGGCAGGAAACAGGTACACAGCTTATCGACGCCCTCACCAGGACGCGGCTTCAGCATGTGATCGTCCTGTTGCGGGAGGGCAAAAGCCTGGATGAAGCTGCTGCCCGGTGTGGTTTTTCCTCCGGCAATTACCTGGGAAAGGTCTTCAAGCGCTATGTCGGGCTTTCTCCCAGGGCCTTCATGCGGGATTCGGTCTACCGTCAGGCGGACAACCTGATGATTTTTCCCAATATCTGATTATTTTTATCGTCTTCACTTTTTAAGCCTATACTTTTTAAAGGCTGTCTGATTTTTTTTCACAAAACGTCTATCATTTTAATTGTGAACATGCTATACTTATATTACCAATTAAAAAACTCCCGCTTCGGCGGATGACTGATGAAATCACTGAGAGGAAGGTATGACAAATGGCACTGGGTAAAATTCTGGTTGTGGACGATGACAAAAATATCTGCGAACTGCTGCGGCTGTACCTGGAAAAAGAGGGATACAGCGTCATTCTCGCACATGATGGCGAAGAAGCGCTGATCAAATTTGAGACACTCCATCCCGAGCTAGTGCTGCTGGACATCATGCTGCCCGGTCTGGATGGCTGGCAGGTATGCCGGGAGATCCGGAAAAAGAGCCAGACGCCCATTATCATGCTGACAGCCAAGGGTGAGACCTTTGACAAGGTACTGGGTCTGGAGCTGGGCGCCGATGACTATGTGGTCAAGCCCTTTGACACCAAGGAAATCATTGCCCGTGTCAAGGCCGTTCTTCGCCGGGTAGGTCAGAACAGCCAGGCTTCCGATGTAAAAGAGGTCTCCTACGACAAACTGGTGGTCAATATGACCCGGTATGAGCTGAAAGTGGATGGCAAGGTGATCGATACACCGCCCAAAGAGCTGGAGCTGCTGTTCCATCTGGCCTCCAATCCCAACCGGGTATACACCAGAGATCAGCTGCTGGACGAGGTCTGGGGCTTTGAGTACTACGGTGATTCCCGTACCATCGACGTACACGTCAAACGTCTGCGTGAAAAACTGGAAGGTGTCTCGGACAAGTGGTGTCTGAAAACAGTCTGGGGCGTTGGATACAAGTTTGAGGTCAAGGATCTCCTGTAAAACCCATCACCGTTTTCACAGGATACCGGTGATGATCAGAGGCTGCCTGTCCGGCAGCCTCTGCATTTTATCCAAAGGGAGGTCCCTTTTATGCAAAAAAGTATTTTTTCCAAATATTTTCGGATCTGTGCTTCGGTCATCATTGCCTCCATTCTGGTGTTGTGTTCGCTGTTCATGCCTTTTGCGGCCCAGTACTTTACCACTGAAAAGCTGACGATGCTGGAAAAGAATGCTTCTATTGCCCGCTCTGTGGTGCTCAGCAACTACCAGCTCAACACCTCCGGCAATACGGTCACATTGGATTCCGGCTCTATCCGCAACGGCTTCCAGATGTTTTCGGATTCGGTGGATGCCACCATCTTCTTTACGGATGCCCAGGGAATTACCCAGCTTTGTACCGAAACCACACCCTGCGTGCATACAACCTATCAGCTGGATGCAAAGGTACTTCGCACCTTTGCAGAACAGGGCCGTTTTCTGGAAATGGGACGGCTGGGAGGTATTTACAAGGACACTCACTATACCGTGGGATTGCCGGTAGACCTGGAAAATGGCAGCCGTATTGGTTACCTATTCATTTCGGCCTCTGCCAGTGACCTTCGAAACTTCCTGGTGCAGATGCTGAAGATCTTTATGCTGTCCGCCGTGGTTGTGCTGCTGCTGTCCTTCCTGGTTACCTACTATGCAACGGCCAAGATGGTTCGGCCCCTGCGGGAAATGGCGCAGGCCGCCAAAAAGTTTGGTCAGGGAGATTTCAGCTCCCGGGTCAGCGTAGGGGAAAATGAACGGGAGGATGAGATCGGCCAGCTGGCTACCGCCTTCAACAATATGGCCCAGTCCCTTTCGGCGCTGGAGTCCATGCGGCGCAGCTTTGTCGCCAACGTCTCCCATGAGCTCCGTACCCCGATGACCTCCATTGCCGGCTTTGTGGACGGGATTCTGGACGGCACCATTCCCCGGGAGGAGCAGAGCAAATATCTGCGGATTGTGTCGGATGAAGTGAAGCGGCTGTCCCGTCTGGTGCGGAGTATGCTCAATCTGTCCCGGATTGAGGCGGGAGAGCTGAAGATCAATTCCACTCAGTTCAACGTGGTGGAAACCATCTGTCAGACGGTGTTCAGCTTTGAACAGGCCATCGAGCAGAAGCAGCTGGATATCCGGGGACTGGATACCGATAAGGTGATGGTGGAAGCAGATGCCGACCTGGTGCACCAGGTGGTCTACAACCTGACAGAAAATGCTGTCAAGTTTGTGAATCCCGGCGGATATCTGGAATTCAGTTTCCATGTGGAAGGCGGCATGACCTATGTCGGTATCAAGAACAGCGGCGAAGGCCTGTCCAAAGAGGAGATTCCCAAGGTATTCGACCGGTTCTATAAAACCGACCGTTCCCGGGGCATTGACAAGAACGGCGTCGGTCTGGGACTTTATATTGTGCGTTCGATCATCACCCTTCACGGTGGCGATATCATTGTCCGGAGTGTACAGGGAGAATATACTGAATTTGTCTTCTCGGTACCTGCTGTACGGGTCAAGGGTGCAGCCCTGGTGAAGGGCCGGGAAAAAGAGTATGGCCGTGGTGATGGAACCGGTGACGGAAAGCACTGAATTTTCGCACAATTTTCAGAAAAGCCTTGAAAAAACTTCACTTTTTTTCGGTATGATAAGGACAGAATTCAGGAAAGATCTGTCGCAGAAAAGCGATAACAGAAAGGTTGTGAATCTCCATGAGTGAAAATCATGGTTACCATCCGGAGGATGAGCCAAACGGCCAGCAGAATCCGGATAATTCCCAGCAGAAAATGGCGGGAGAGGGTTGGCAGAGCTACCAGGCTCAGCCGCAGCAGGGGCCTTCTGCCAATCAGAACGGTTCCCAGCAGACACCTCCCCAGCAGCCTTCCGATAATTCCTCACAGAATCAGCCGTATAGTTTCCGGATGGAGGATTACGAGCAGATCAGCTCTTCAGGTACCACAGCCCGTCCCAAGGGCGGCAACACCGGTCTGAAGATCTTTGCCGTGGTCATCAGCGTGCTGTTGGTGGTGGCGCTGGCTGCTCTGGGCGGCCTGCTGCTCTACACCTACCAGAACAATCAGCAGCTGGAAACCACAATGTCAGAAGAGCAGATTTCTTCCGCTCCCTCGGTGGATATCACGCTGCATGACCGTCCCACACCGGAGGATGAGCAGTACACCGATGGTGTGCTGTCCACGGAAGAGATTGTTGTGAAGGTTCGTCCGTCGGTAGTGGGTATCGTGACCTACTCGGCTCAGAATCCGCTTCAGGCTTCTTCCTCCGGCAGCGGCATCATTCTCAGCAGTGATGGCTATATCCTCACCAACGCCCATGTAGTATCTGGTGCTTATGGCATCGTTGTCGTGTTGGACAATGAGGAGGAATACGAGGCTACCGTGGTTGGCATTGATGAGCAGACTGATCTGGCTGTCATCAAGATTGAAGCGGAAAACCTCACTGCCGCTGAGCTTGGCAATTCTGACGAGCTGGTGGTGGGTGAGCGGATTATCGCCATCGGCAATCCCACTGGTTTGAATCTGGCCGGTTCGGTTACCCAGGGCATTGTATCCGGCCTGGAGAGAAGCGTCACCCTGGAAAATGACGACGGCACCAGCATCAGCATGGAGGTTATCCAGGTGGATGCGGCCATCAATCCCGGCAACTCCGGCGGCCCCCTCATCAACAAATACGGTCAGGTTGTAGGCATCAACTCCAGCAAGCTGGCTTCCACCGATATTGAAGGCATCGGTTTTGCCATTCCCATTACCAACGCCAAACCCATTGCAGATGACCTGATTCAGTATGGTTATGTCAAGGGTCGTGTCCGGCTGGGCATCACCTACTATCCCATCAGCGATGTGTTGGGTGCCATGTATGGCTATACCCCCGGCCTGCTGGTGAACAGTGTGGATGAGTCCATGGATGTGGCTGCCAAGGGCATCCGCGCCGGCGATACCATCACCCAGATGGATGGTCAGGATGTGCGGGACAGCGATACCGTCAAGGCCATTCTGGAAGGCAAGAAGCCCGGCGACACGGTTCGGCTGACAGTATACCGTCAATCGGTGACCGGCAAGTCCTCCACCTTTGAGGTGGATGTGGAGCTGGCTGAGGATACCGGATTCCTCCAGCAGAATACCCAGCAGCAATCTACCACTGAGCAGCCCTCGGGCAATAACACCCTGCCCTTCCAGCTGCCCTGATTGGCATACTTCAAGGGACCAGCTTCTTTATGAAGCTGGTCCTTTTTCATGGGTGGCTCTCTTTACTTTTTTCGATGGCTTTGCTACAATATAGACAAAAATAAGCGGTGGAAAGGCGGAGAAGATTTTGGAACGGCTAGAGATCATCAAAAGAGCACGGAGCTATCTTTCCCAGATGACACAGGGAATCAATCCCCTTACAGGAGAGCAGGAACCTGACGATTCCATTCTCCATCAGGTGCGTATCGTCCGCTGTCTTGCCTATACGGTGGAAATTCTGGATGAGGTGATTGCGGCAGGGGGAGAGGTCCGCCGGAAAACCACCAGTGGGAAAAAGTTACCTTTTTCCCTGACAGATGAACAGCTGGACAGCATTCCCACCAGTTCTGCCCCCATACCGGTGAGCACGCTGGTGCAGCAGTGTAATGCTCTGATTCCAGAGGATATGCAGCGGTTGACCTACCGGAAGGTGGCGGAGTGGCTGGTGTCCGAAGGCATGCTGGAGGTAATCGAACAAAATGGACAGAAGAGCCACCGGCCCACCCAGAAGGGACTGGATATGGGCATGACACGGGAACAGAGAATGTCGCCCCGGGGTGAAACCTATATGGTGACTCTGCTGGATGATGCCTGCCAGTATCACATCCTCTCCCATCTTCCTCAGATTGCCGGTTACGGGGAAGAGGAAACGGAGGCGTGAAGTATGCCAGTTTTATGGCGGGAGATCTCCTCTCCCATTGGGACGCTGACCTTATTTGAGGAAGACGGCGCGCTTTGCCAGCTGGCCTTTGGACAGGCGGGGACAACGGGCCTTCCGGCAGAAACGCCGTTGCTTTCCCTGGCAGAAGAACAGCTGTCTGGTTATTTTGCAGGAGAGCTGCACGGCTTTTCGGTGCCGCTGCGCCCCAGCGGCACACCTTTTCAGCAGAAGGTATGGATGGCGCTTCAGGAAATTCCCTGGGGAGAGACCCGCACCTATCAGCAGTTGGCTATGCAGATCGGCCAGCCGCAGGCCTGCCGTGCAGTGGGCATGGCGAATCACCGGAATCCGCTGCCCATTTTCATTCCCTGTCATCGGGTGATCGGAAAGAACGGCACCCTTACCGGCTATGCGGGAGGTCTTGCTGTCAAACAGTTTTTGCTGGAATTGGAGGGCGTACGATAATGGAATGGACGACTGAAATTCTTCGGCAACAGCTGCTTTCTCTGGCAGAACCGGCTTATCAGCAGTTTTCTGCTGCGTTGATTCCTGGCTGTGACAATCTGCTGGGAGTGCGGCTGCCTGCCTTGCGCCGGTTGGCAGCTGAAATTGCCCGCAGTGACTGGCGTGCCTTCTTAGACGGGCAGGAGATGGCCTGGCAGGAGGAAATCATGGTACGGGGCATGGTAATCGGAAAAGCAAAGATGCCGCTCTCAGAGCGTCTGGAGCGGATCTCAGGCTTTGTCCCGTTGATTCAAAACTGGTCGGTGTGTGACAGCTTCTGTGTCAGTCTTACGGCAGCCAAAAAGGAACAGGCTGTTTTTTACGAATTTTTGCAGCCCTTCTTTCAGTCAGAGGATGTTTATGCTGTGCGGTTTGGTGTGGTCATGCTGCTGGACTGGTTTATCAATGACGCCTACATTGACCGGGTGCTCTCCTTGCTGGGGAATGTCCGTCATTCTGATTACTATGTGGTTATGGCGGTGGGATGGGCCATTTCGGTGGCTTTCATTTCCTATCCGGAAAAGACACTGGCACTGCTAGCACAGGATACGCTGGATTCAGAGGTGCGGCGTAAGGCCATTCAGAAAATCCGGGAATCCAGACGGGTGTCTCCAGCGGACAAGGAGATGCTCCGTCAGCGGTTCGGAGGACAGCAAAGATGATTGTCAGTGCAAGCCGCCGGACGGACATTCCCGCCTTTCACAGTGAATGGCTCCTTCACCGGCTGGAGGAGGGCTTTGCCCTGGCAGCCAATCCCTACCGGCCGAAACAGCTGGTACGGGTTCCGTTGGAGCGGGGTCTCACCGACTGTATGGTATTCTGGACCAAAAATCCCGGGCCATTGGCTTCCCGGCTGGATTTGCTGGACCGCTTTGGGATTCCTTACTATTTTCAGTTCACCCTGACCCCCTACGGTCCAGCGCTGGAACCGGGATTGCCGGATAAACGAACCTTGATCCGGTGCTTTCGTCAGATGGCCGAGCAGATTGGCCCCGGACGGATGGTATGGCGGTATGATCCCATTCTGTTGGGAGATGGCTTGACAGTTGAGGAGCATCTTCCGCTGTTCCGAAAGATGGCTGTTCAGCTGAAAGGGGCTACCCGGCGCTGTGTCATCAGCTTTCTGGATCTCTATCCTCGCATGACTGCCCGAATGGGGACGGTATACCGGCCACCCACTGAGCAAGAATGCCGGCAGCTGGCGGCGGGCCTGGGAGAGATTGGCAGAGAGCTGGGATTGGAGATCGTTTCCTGCTGTGAAAAAATGGATCTTTCCCTCTGGGGCATCCGGCATGGTGCTTGTATCGATCCCGTGGTCATTTCCGACATACTGGGGGAGCCGCTGAAGATTCCGCACCATGCCGGCCAGCGGCCGGACTGCGGCTGTGTGCAGTCGGTGGATATCGGCAGCTATGACTGCTGTACCCATGGCTGCCTTTACTGTTATGGTACGACCAGCGCCCGGGCAGCGGCTAGACGGATGGCGGCCTGCGATCCGCTTTCCCCGATGCTGGGCGGATGGCCGCCGGAGGATGGGGAGATATTGGAAAAAGACTGGCCGGTTTTTTCCACCGGACAGATGAAGCTGTTCTGATCAGGAGGTACAACATGGAAGAAATGCTCACATGGTTTGATGAAGACTGGCAGCCAATGGGTGCCCTGCCCCGCAGCGAGGTACACCGTCAGGAATTGCTTCACGAGGTCATCCATGTCTGGTTGGCCAGCAGGGGAGAGGATGGCTGGTGGATCTGGTTCCAGCAGCGCAGCTTTCAGAAAAAGGGATATCCTGGCCTATTTGATGTGGCGGTTGGTGGACATATCAGCGCAGGAGAAACGCCGCTGCCGGCAGCTTTGCGGGAAATGGAAGAGGAAATCGGCCTGTTCCTGTCGGAGGAGGACCTTTCAATGTTGGACTCACAGCTGGATACCCAGCTGCTTCACGGCAAGCAGAACCGGGAAATTGTGCGGCTTTATTTTGCCCGGCAGGATGCGCCTCAGTTTGCACCCGGTGAAGAAGTGGAGCAGATGGTTCGGATCCGGGCAGAGGATTATCTGGACCTGCTGAAGGAGGAGAAAAGAGAGGTTGAGGCCATCCGCACCGATGGAAGCACGTTGTTTCTGAGCCTCTCGCAGTTCTGTCAGCATGAACGGGAATTTGAGGAGAAAGTTTTCCCCTTTTTAACCGGTATCATGTGAAGAAATAGACGGTACAGATTAAGCCAAAGGAGGTATCTTACATGAAAGGCTTTACCAAATCCGTGACCATTCACACAACAGCAGAAGAGCTGCGGGCCGTTACCCGGGAGGTACAGGCAGCTGTGCGGGAGAGCGGGGTTCAGGAAGGCATCTGCGTGGTGTATTGCCCCCATACCACAGCAGGACTGACCATCAATGAAAACTATGATCCCGATGTGGCGCGAGATCTGCTCTTTTCCTTGAGCAGTCTCTGTCCGGACCGCCCCGAGTACCGGCATGCTGAGGGTAATTCAGCTGCTCACCTGAAAGCGAGCCTGATGGGCAGCAGTGTGACGCTGCTGATCCAGGAAGGAGCGTTGCTCCTTGGCCGGTGGCAGGGCATCTATTTCTGTGAATTTGATGGCCCCCGGCAGCGTAGTTTCCAGATTCGGGTGCAGGGAGAGTAACAAAAAAGAGCCGGTGGAACTTACCGTTCCACCGGCTCTTTTGTTACATGTGGGGCACAGGATGGATGTGGGGCATGGCAGCCGGCGGCAGCTGGATGGGCAGCTCCTGACAGATGCGGATGAAGTCTTTGGCACTGGGGGTCAGGAACTTGTGCCGGTGATAGATGATGTGGAGGGTGCGGGACAGGGAAATTCCCTCTACCTGAAAGATGCGGATTTTCTGCTGCTGCAAGCTTTCCTGAATCAGCAGATAGGGCAGGACCGATATCCCCATTCCTGCCTGTACTGCCCGGACGATGGCCTGGCTGCTGTCACTCTGCCAGGCGGGCTCTACCGGTTGGTTGTGAGCCGCCATGATGCCATCAAAGATATCCCGTCCTGCGCTGCCCGGCTCCCGGAGAATCAGCGACTGGCTGGCCAGCTGCTCAATAGGGATGATTTGTCCTGCAAAGGGATGCCCGGGTGCACAGAAAAAGACTAGTTTGTCCTGATAGAAGGGAATGGCTTTCAGGGATTCATGGGAAACCGGTCCCTCTATCAGTGCCAGGTCCACCAGATTTTTCTCTACATATTGCTGGACGTCATCAGAATTCTGGATGGTAGCCCGTATCTGCATCTGGGGATGTTCCCGGGAAAACTGTGCGGCATATTGGGGAAGCAGGTAATTGCCGATGGTAATGCTGGCCCCAATCCGGATGATGCCGGTGGCATCAAAGTTTTTCACTTCCCGTTCCATTTCGTCAAACAGTCCCACAATGTGGGTGGCATATTCCAGAAATCGAAGGCCTGCATCGGTGACCTGGAGACGCCGTCCGATCCGGTCAAACAGATGGATGCCATAATACTGTTCAAGCTCGCCAATGGCTACACTGATGCTGGGTTGGGCAATATACAGCTTTTCGCTAGCCGCTGTGGTGCTGCCAGTTTCACAGACTGTGACAAAGATCCGAAGATGACGCAGAGTCATGGCAATCTCCTTATATAAGAAATTTCTAATAGATTATATAACATTATAGTATTTTACTTATGAAAAGGCAAGCTCTATAATGGAAGCATAAGGAGGTTCTGCTGATGAAAGTGGATAAGAAAGTTTATTGGAAGCTGTTTACCTCGACCTTTTACCTGAGTGCCTTCACCTTTGGCGGAGGATATGTCATCATCCCGCTGATGAAGAAAAAGTTTGTGGATGAACTGGGGTGGCTGGAAGAAGAGGAAATGCTCAACATGACGGCCATTGCCCAGTCTTCTCCGGGAGGTGTGGCAGTCAACGCCTCTATTTTGTTGGGATACCGGATGGCTGGTGTGCTGGGCGCAGCCGTGACCATTCTGGGAACGGTGCTCCCGCCACTGCTGATTATTTCCCTGATTTCTCTTTGCTATGTGGCCTTCCGGGAAAATGTCATCGTCAACGCAGTACTGAAAGGAATGCAGGCGGGTGTGGCTGCGGTGATCGCAGACGTGGTCTTCACCCTGGGAAAGGGCATCGTCAAGGAGCACAATGTCGTTTCGGTGCTGGTGATGGCTGGAGCCTTTGCCGCGACCTTTTTCTTTGGCGTAAACACCATCTTCATCATTCTGGCCTGCGGCTGCATCGGTGCACTGCGGACTTTGTGGAAGACACACCATCATGCCAAGACCAAGAAGGTACTGGCAAAATAATGCTGTACCAAAAGATTGTCAGGCGTGTGCAGGAAAGCACCGGTCAAACAATCTGCGCATGGGGTGATACAGCAGCGCCATGACCACACAGTTTCCAAAACAGTGAGTCAGGTCAAAGGGGATTCCTGCCAGCCAGTAGGATGCTGCTGCGGACAGTCCGCCTACGAACAGGTACGGAATGGCGCACAGCATCCCGAACAGCAGGCCGAATGCTCCTGAGACGACGGTCCAGAGGAGAACGGAGCGGATTTTCCGCAGGGGCATCGAGATGGCCCACAACAGCGGCCAGGCGATCAGATATCCGAACCACCACATGCCAAAGCCGAAGGCCAGCCCTTCCACCGCAATAAAGCACCCGATGATGAGCAGGGCCTTTTTTCCAAAGTACAGGGTGTACAGGATACAGAAAAAGGAAATCAGCTCGATGTTGGGCAAAAAACTGAGGACTGCTTTGGAAATCAGCAGGATAGCGGTGAGCATGGAGAAAATGACCAGCTCTCGGACTGTGACAGATGTACGGGATCCCATTGTTACCATCCCGTGGTCAGCGTCAACTCAAACCGGTCGCCGTCAGCAATCGGGGTCTGATCTACGCTGGTATTCACCTGTTCTCCGATTTTGGTGATGCACCACCACTGCTGTTTGGATTCGTCGGCGGTGACGCCGTCAACGGTCTTGATGAACAATCCATATTCACTTTCGTCGCCCTCAACCAGGCCCTGCTCTTCCAGGGCGCCCCGCAGGTATTCCTGCTGGGTGGTGATTTCATGTTCCTTCACGGATGCGTCTTCAAAGACCACGGAGACTGTGATCTGCTTGCTTCCCTGGACCGTCTGGGGCTTGTACAGCAGATAAACCGCTGCAAAGGCTGCGGCCAGTACAAGCAGAGCTGCGCACCCCACAAGAATCCATTTGTTGACTTTTTTCTGTTCCATGTGGATACTTCCTTTCCTTGGCGGACTCTTTTCGCCGGCAAATTCTTTTCGCCTGTAATCTTACTGCAATATCTTCTGCTTGTCAATTGATATCGCTGACGTTTTTAATCTTTTCCATACAGGAGGTATGAACCCATGATTTTATTGCAGCTCTTCTGGAGCTTCTTTCAGGTGGGCCTTTTCAGCATTGGCGGCGGCATGGCTGCCATGCCGCTGATTCAGAATCAGGTGGTCAATCTGCACGGCTGGCT
>CALXFL010000030.1 GCA_944387515.1 uncultured Clostridia bacterium | reverse complement strand
CTGCTCCGTCAGTCCTTTTTCTATTTCATAAATTTTGGAATGGATCGCGCTAAATAATGGAATTTGTTTTATGGATGCAGTCATGGTATACTGATATCAGAGGAAAATATCTCGTCAGGAGGAAGCTATGACTGGATTTCAGATACAAAGACAGAATCCCGAAGCCTTTGGTTTGGCAGCACTGCTGGCCTTTGCAGGAGGCTATCTGGATGTTTACACCTACCTGTCCCGGGGCGGCGTATTGGCCAATGCTCAGACCGGCAATATCGTGCTGTTGGGGCTGCATCTTACCCGTGGAAATTGGGGAGCCGTGATCCGTTACTGTATTCCCATTGCCGCCTTTGTGGCGGGCATTCTGCTGGCTTCTCTGATTCGCAGCCGGTTGCGCCATACAGCGATTCAGTGGCGGCAGTGGGTACTGCTTGCCGAAATTGCGGTGCTGTTTGGAGTGGGCTTCATTCCGCGCGGGGAATGGGATGTTCCGGCCAACAGCCTGGTTTCCCTGGTCTGTGCTTTGCAGGTTGTCAGCTTTCAGAAGGTGGAGGGCATTTCCTATGCCAGCACCATGTGTACCGGCAATCTCCGCAGCGGCACCACGGCGCTCTACCAGTTCTGGCAGAGCCGGAGCCGGCAGGATCTGCTGAACTTTGTCCGGTACTATGGCATCATCTTCTTTTTCCTGCTGGGCGCCGGAGCGGGCACGCTGCTCACCGGCCTTTGGGGCACCCATGGAGTATGGTTCTGTCTGCTGCCCCTTCTGGGCAGCTTCTGGATGCTGCTGCGGACGCCTTCCCGCTTCTGGAACAGCTCACGTTGTCCCCATTGTCCGGCAGCGTCTCAGCATCCAGATGGCTGTGAGGGCCGTAAGGAGCTCTGCCGCTGGAACCGTCAGCCAGATGCCTGTCACACCCAGCAGCTGCAAAATCAATGCCAGCGGGATTACCAGTATAAAACCCCGCAGCGTTGACAGCAAAAGCGCACCAGCTGCCCGATCCGTGGCAGTGAAAAATACCGCAACAGACAGGTTGAAGCCTGTAAAGAGAAAAGCAGAAAAGTAGAGACGCAGGCCCCCGGCTGCCATTTCGGTCAGCTGGGGGTCTCCCTGTTGGTTGAAGAGCTGCGCCAGTGGAATGGCAGCCAGAGAAACGCCAATCCAAAGGAGGACGCCCAGTATTAGAGAGGTGCCGAAGCAGAGACGCCGGGTATCCGCCAGCTCTTTTTCCTGTTTCCGGCCGTACTGATAGGCGAAGAGGGGCTGTACACCCTGGGCGATACCGTTGAAGATGGCGGTGGCCACCAGGGCCAGATTGGCTACGATACCGTAGGCGGCCACGCCGTCGTTGCCGGCCAGCTTCAGCATCAACAGGTTGAAGAGAATGATGACCAGTCCGGCTGCCAGCTCGCAGAATCCGCCGCTGCTGCCCAGGGCGCAGGTGCGGCAGATGCCCTGAAGGGGCGCCGGGGAAAAGGAGAGCGGCAGGAATCCAGGCCCTTTTATCAGATGGCGGCTCATGACCAGGATGCTCAGCAAAGGCGCCATACAGGTGGCCAGGACAGCGCCGAACATGCCCATCCCAAAGGGGAAAATGAACACCCAATCCAACAGGATGTTGGAAAAGCTGCCGGTGAGCATACCGGCCATGGCCAGTCCGGGTGCGCCGTCACTCCGCAGGAAGAAGAGCAGCACCTGATTCAGCAAAAAGAGCGGGGAACAGATGAGCAGCGTCTGAAGATAGACGGTGGTATCTGCTAGGGTGGCGGAATCTGCGCCCAGCAGCAGGCTGATGGGTTCGGAGGCAAACAGCCCCAGCGGCACCAGCAGCAGTGCGATGACCAGAATCAGCAGCAGGGAATCGGTAAAGGCGTGACGGCTTTCGTCGGCCCGGCCGCTGCCTTGCAGGATGGCATACCGGGTGGAGCTGCCCATGCCCGCCATGATGCCGAAAGCACTGATGGCACTGTAAACGGGAATGGCCAGATTCAAAGCGGCCAGTCCAGTGCTTCCCAGTCCCAGCGAGATGAAGAAGGTATCCGCTAAAATATAGCAGGACAGGCCGATCATGCCCAGAATACTTCGGGAGACATGGTGAACAAAGGTGGAAAACAGGGTATTCTGACGGTTCATGTAAAAATCCTTTCATCATCATAAAAACGCTGGCTTTTCCGCACCTTCAATGGCCTAACGGTGCGGACAGCCAGCGTTTTCACGTTTTCCCACCCGGCGGCGGGAATTATTCAGTTTTCAGGCAATTAGCCGCGCTCAAAGGGAACAGGAGCGCCTACCCGGTCCGATTCAAAAGCTGCTTCCATCAGCTTCATAACCCGCATCATCTGGGGATGGGTGATGAGCTGGGGCTCCAGACCGTCTACGGCTTTGCAGATGTTGCGGTAGAAGTCATGAACATCGGGGTTCAGCTTAGGAATGGGATGCTCGGTGAGGGTCTCAGCCTTGCGGGGAGCCATGGTCTTGGTCAGACCGGCAGCGGTGACAACGGGAGTCACTTCGCCCTCTTCCTGATCGTCACAGGTGATGACCTTGCCGTTCATCTCCCAGTCGTAGATGATGGCAGTGCCTTTGGTGCCCTGCATGTACCATCTGGGGAGGTTGATGAAGTTGGTGGTGCCTACTTCGATGCGGACAACCCGGCCGTTTTTGTAGAGCAGGTCCATCTTGAAGCCGTCGTCCACTTCGTCGTTGGTGATGTGGTCCATTCTGGCATAGACAGAGTCGATGGGATCGGGGATCATCTGAAGCATCTGGTCAATCAGGTGAACGCCCCAGTCCAGCATCATGCCGCCGCCGTGCACCTTCAGGTGCCGCCAGTCACCGGGAATACCACGGGGACCGTGTACACGGGACTCGATGTTGAAGACGTCGCCCAGGATACCGCTGTCGAAGATCTCCTTCATGGCCAGGAAGTCGGCATCCCAGCGGCGGTTCTGATGAACCACAAAGAGACGCTGATATTTTTCTGAAGCGTCAAACATCTCCTGAAGATCAGCGCTGCAAAGGGTGACCGGCTTTTCGCTGATGACATGCTTGCCGGCAGCCATTGCCTGAATGGCGATTTCCTTATGGACGTCGTTGGGGGTGGCAATGGTGACAATATCTACCTTGGGGTCGGCGAGCAGCTCTTCCAGGGAGTTGTAGGCATGGATGCCGTTGTCCCGGGCGGCCTGCTGACGGCACTCTTTGATGTCAAAAATGCCGATCAGGGAGGCACAGTCGCTGTTCTGGAGGTGCCGGCAATGCCAGCCGCCCATGCCGCCGTAACCGATGACTGCTACGTTTTTCTTTTCCATAAAGCTCATCCTTTCCTTATATGGAAGGTTCAGTTCAGCCTTCCAGTGTTTTCAGGTACTCAAAGCAGCCAGCAGCTTCTTCGATGCCGCTGGGGTTCAGGCCTTCGCTCTCCACGACCATGGCAAAGCCATACCGGAGGGCAGCCCGGCGCACCTTCTCTACCGGTGCAGCGCCCTTGCCCAGCCAGCGGCCTTCCTGTCCGCCTGCGCCATCCTTCAGATGGATCAGTCTTACCCGGTCCTTGAGGCGTGCGAGAACCTGCACCGGATCCCGGTGAGCGGCAAAGGTCCAATAGGTGTCGATTTCAAAGAGCAACTTGGTGCGGTTGACCAGCTCGTTGTGGATGACAATGCCGTCCTTGTTGGGGAAGAATTCCACGCTGTGGTTGTGATACATGAGGGTGATGCCGTCGGCTTCCAGTCTGGGAATCAGGTCATTGACGGTGTCGATGAACTCATCCAGCTTCTCCTTGGTGGAGAGATCCTGATAGGGGATGATGAGGTTATAGCACTGGATGGCCTTGTGATAGGCCACAACGCCGTCGTAATCTTCCAGCAGCTCTCTCAGAGGGGTATGGGTGCCGATGGGGCAGAGGTGGTACTGGTCCAGCCAGCCCTTGACCTCTTCTGCCGGGTGTCCGAAGAAACCGGCGAATTCCACTGCCTTATAGCCGATCTCACTGGCGGCCCGCAATCCTTTTTCCAGGTCATCTTTGGTAACATCCCGGAGACTGTAAAGCTGTAAACCGTATTCTGTCATGGGATAACATCCTTTCTGAAGGTGCAAAACCGCACCGTGTAATCGTTTTCACGTTCAGTATACACGCTTTTTTTATCGGGTGCAATAGGCATAGCCCATAAATTTATTTTTATTTCCTGTGGAAAATAGACAAGCCGCCATGGGAATCCATGGCGGCAAAGATCAGCGCAGGCAATCCAGTTTGCGCAGCAGAAACACCGACAGCAGTGCAGCGATGCCTTCAGCCAGCGGAAAGGCAATCCAGACACCGGTGGGACCCAGCAGCAGGCTGCCGATCCAGGCAGCGGGAGCGATAACCAGCAGATAGCGGGTCAGGGAAAGCAGCAGCGAGCTGCCGCCCTGTCCCAGCGCTTCCAGAGCGCCGGAGGTGATGACACTGATGGTGGAGACCAGGAAGCCCAGACAGATGATCCGCAGAGCGGGAATACCGGTCTCCATGGTGGCGGGACTGGCGTTGAAGATGGAGAGAATGACCTGAGGGAACAGGAGGAACAGCAGGGTGCCCAACAGCATGATGCTACCGGTGAGAATGTTGCTCCAACGGAGCACCTGGCGCAGCCGTGCCTTTTCTCCAGCGCCGTAGTTATAGCTGATGATGGGGCGCATACCCTGTACAATGCCGCTGGCCGGCAGATAGATAAAGGACTGCATCTTGAAGTAGATGCCCAGCACCACGATATAAACCTCAGACCAGGCGGCCAGAATGCCGTTGAGGATGGAGATCATCAGGGAGGGGAGGGCGATGCTCAGGGTGGCAGGCAGGCCCACCATGTAGAGCCGCTGCACCATGTCCCGCTGCGGGCGCATGGCGGTAGTGGAGAGCTTCAGGCCGAATTTTCCTCGGAAATAGGCAATGAGGTAGAGGGACAGGGAGCAGATCTGTCCGATGACAGTTGCCACTGCAGCACCGGCCACGCCCATGGCGGGGAAGCCCAGCAGGCCGAAGATCATGATGGGGTCGAGGATGATATTGACGACACTGCCGGCAGCCATAAACAGCATGGTGGAGATCATTTTGCCCATGGCTTGGCAGATCTTTTCCATGGCGATCTGAACGGTGACCACTACCGAGAAGGAAAGGACAATCCAGGCATAGGTGCATCCCATTTCCAGCACCTCCGGATCACTGGTGAACATTTGCAGGAAGGGCTTTGCCCCAAAGGCACCCAGCAGGATAAAGAGCAGGCCGTGGATGACGCTAAACAGAACGCCCTGACTGGCTGCTTCGCTGGCGGCCTTTTGGTTTCCGGCGCCCAGATTGATGGCAATGGCGGAGCTGATACCGACGCCGAAGCCAACTCCCACCGACAACACCAGATTCTGAAGCGGATAGACCAGCGAGACTGCTGTCATTGCCTTTTCACCGATCTGCGCGACAAAGATGCCGTCCACAATGTTGTAGAGGGACTGAATCAGCATCGAGATCATCATGGGCACAGCCATGGAGATCAGGAGCGGCAGCACCGGTTTTTCCCGCATGAAGTTTTGTTTTTCCATCATACCACTTGTCCTTTCCTGAGTCGTCGCAACAAAAAAGCCATAGATTTCGCTGTTTAAACTCAGAAACAGTCAAAATCTATAGCTTACGCATTTGATATTAAAGTATAAAAGAGAGAAACTGTCAAGCCCTTTGGGAAAATTTGCAGCATGCCGGCAGCGAAAAGCTGCCGGCATGAGAAAATCGGATTATTTGGCGTAGTTGTCGAAATAGCCCTGGATCAGGATGATGGGGGTACCCTTGTCACCGCTGCCGCTGGTCAGGTCGCAAAGGCTGCCGATCAGGTCGGTGAGACGGCGGGGAGTGGTGCCCTGGCTGGCCATCTGACCGGTCAGGTCGCCGTTTTTCTTGGCGATGCTTTCCCGGATGGCGTTGGTGAGGGCTTCACCGGACAGGCCAGCGAAATCGTTGTCTGCCAGGTATTTGAGCTTCAGCTCGTTGGGCTGGCCTTCCAGGCCGGCAGTGTAGGCAGGGCTGACCACCGGGTCTGCCAGCTCCCAGATCTTGCCGACGGGATCCTTGAAGGCGCCGTCGCCGTAGACCATGACTTCCAGGTGCTTGCCGGTGGCTTCAATCAGGCTCTGCTGAAGCCGGGCCACAAACTCGTCGCAGTTTCTGGGGAACAGCTTGACGGTTTCTTCGGTGGCTTTGTTGCTGCCCAGCAGGCCGAACTTCTCGTTATAGCCGCTGCCATCGACGCTCTCCCGAAGGATATCGCTGAGGGTGAGAACCTTCTCTGCACCGGCAGCCAGCAGGCGGCGCTTGCTGCGCTCTCTGGTGTGAATGTCACAGCAGAGGACATTTTTCACATAGGGCAGAATGTCCTTGACATTGTTGCCGAAGATGAACTCTACTTCACAGCCCTGTTCCCGGAACAGGTTGCCATAGTATTCCACATAATCCACACCGGTGAAGGGATGCTTCACATAACCGAACAGGTTGCGGTACTGCTCCAGGGTGAGGACGTCGCTCCAGGGATTGACGCCCTTCTCGTCCAGCAGGTCCTCGTCAAACAGGTGGTTGCCCACTTCGTCGGCGGGGTAGCTCATGAGGAGGTAGACCTTCTTGAAGGCCTTGGCAACGCCCTTCAGGCAGATGGCAATGCGGTTACGGCTGAGGATGGGGAAGGTGAGACCGATGGTATCGGTGCCGAATTTTGCCTGGCAGTCCTTGGCGATGGCGTCGATGGTGGCATAGTTGCCCTGCGCCCGTGCCACGACGGCTTCGGTGACGGCTACGATATCCCGATCTTCAAATTGAATGTGCTGCTCTTCGCCACAGGCGAGGATGCTCTCGGTGACAATTTTTACCAGGTCGTCGCCTTCCCGGATGACGGGGCAGCGGACGCCGCGGGAGGTTGTACCTACAGTTCTCATACTGACAGTCTCCTGTATGTTAAATTTGTGGGAGTCCGGGCCCGCCGGTCTCTTACCCTTCTATTATAATACAAAACGGTTGTTGTGACAATTGGAAAATTCCATGAAAACCGCCATTTTTGCGATTTTCATGGAATTTTTTAGAAAAATGCCGGTTTTTATGGCATCAGGCGCCGTAGCTGATGTCGTAGCTCTGGTCGTGGAAGTTGACGGTAACGGTAGTACCGTCTGCAAAGGTGCTCTGCTGACGGAGGGGGTCGCCGTCCAGAATCTCGTGGCGCACCAGTTCCAGCTTGGCGACCTTCCGCTGAAGCTCAGAGACCACCCGCCAGCGGGCAGCGCTCTCCTCCAGCTTTTTGGCCTGGGCGTCAAAGAAGGCACCGTCCACGCCCGGATAAGCGCCGTCCTTGTCCAGATAGGCAGCGCCGCCGTTGAGCAGGGCGTAGAGCATATAGTCTTCCTGACCTTCGCCGTGATCCATGGGCCAGGGCAGAATCATGCAGTCATGATACACCAGGTTGAACAGCGGCACCGGAATGCCCTTGCGAGGGGTGCCGGGAGCAGCCAGCATAAAGTCATGGGGTCCGTAGTGGCAGAATACCAGGCTCTTCATGGCCCAGTCGCCGCACTCCTCCGAGCTGGGGAGAATACCGCGGGAGGTGAGGTAATCAAAGCAGGCGGCCCGGTAGGCGAGACATTCCCGGCGGGTCATCCGGTGTTCGGGATGGTCGCATTCATCGGGTTCGTTGCAGGTGAAGACGTCCAGATAGGCGCCTTTAAGGGAGATGCCGTGGCGGCGCAGTTCCTCAAAGTTCCGTTTTACATAGAAAGGAGCCTGGGTGGCGCAGAGGTAGGTCTGCCGTCCGCCAGCCCAGCGGGCCATCTCAAAGACAGAGCCGTCAGGGGCATGGATACCGAATTCCCGGTCGAAGGTCTCGGCGTCGAAGTAGTAATCCCGGTACTGGTCGTGAATGCCGAACAGGTAGCCGCACTCCTCCATGGTGTCGGACAGCTCCTTCATGGCTTCCCAGCCGCCGGCTTCGATGCAGGCGGGCAGGTAATCCGGATGCTTGTTGTCATAGCCGGGATCTCCCCAGCCATCCAGATGATAATAGAGACGGTCGACGCCAAGGGCTTTGTACTGGCGCACCTCTGCTGTCCGCACCGAGAAGGGAGTCAGGGAGTTGTTCTTCTCGGGATCAGCGGGATCGAAGAAGTCGGAGTTGGGGGAGACATGGGTCTTGATGCCCTTGTGGACAAAGGCAGCGCCGATTAGGTCGTCCACCCGGGGATTTTTCGCGGCCTTTTCAGCCAGGCTGCAAAAATGTCCGGTCTCTTTGACATAGGCCCGATAAACCTTGCAGAGATCGTTGTAGTCGCAGCTTCCCAGGAAGGTGAAGCGGATGGTCCGGCGGTAGGACATTTTGCCCAGAGAGGGTAGCCAGCGGAAGGACAGGTGGGTATGGGGGCCTCCGGCGGGATGGTCAGCGGTATAGCAGGCGTCCCAGGGAGTCTGGCAGATGGCGATGTAGCCAGCTTCAGGCCGGATCTGTCCGAACCAGGGCATATAGGCAGCGGCGCTGCACAGCTGTCCGCCGAAATGAAGGCGGGTCAGTTCTTCCGGCCAGGTGTTGGGCAGCAGAAGTCCCTGTTCAATGTTCAGGACGCTGTACCACTTGTCACTGGCCCGGTCAAAGGACAGGGGAGCCGGCCAGCAAACAGTTTCGATTTCCAGGCCTTCCTCGCAGAGGGGAATCCACTCAAAGAAGACATCTCCGGTGCTGCCTTCCACCCAGATGATGGTTTCAAAGGCATAGGGAATTTCGCCGCGGCCATCTGCAAAGGCCCGGAAGGTGGAGCGGATGCCATCTCCCACGCCGGTTTTCCAGATGCTGTGGCGGATCTCCATGGCATCGGAGAAGGACAGGCGGCTGCCGTCCTTCAGCACCAGTGCGGGCTGCCAGTCCTCGGCAGACTGCCAGCGCTGGCCACCCGCTTCAACAGCAAAGCTCAGGGTTTCGGTGTTCATGGACAGGGTGATCGAGCGATTGGTAACAGATATCATGCTCATCAGAATACCTCCATAGATGTTTTTTTATAAAGCACAGTTATCAGCAAAGTGAAATTGATGTGCGTACAATTTATACTGGTATTGTATCACACCCTTTTTTATCCTGCAAGTGCAAAAATTGACTTTTCTCTGGTTTTCTCTTGACACCTGACTGTATTACTGATATAATACAGTCAGAAAGTGTATGACTAGAGTAATACAATTTGGAGGGAGCAGGATGCTGGATTTTACAGCACTGAAACTGGATGACCAGACCCCCATCTATCAGCAGGTGGTGCGGTATGTAAAACTGGCCATCATATCCGGCACCGCCAGTTCAGGGGAGGAGCTGCCTTCCCGCCGGTTTCTGTCGGCGCTGCTGGGGGTCAATCCCAATACCATCCAGAAGGCCTGTCGCTTGATGGAGGAAGAGGGATTTCTCCAGTCGGCAGCCGGTTCGGGCAGCAGTCTTTCCTTTACCCCGGAGATGGCGGCGGAGATGAAGCGTGCCCTGCTGCGGGAGGAGACGTTGCGGTATCTGGACAGTGTGAAAAAAATGGGACTTGGCCGTCAGGCAGTTCTGGCACTGGTGGAGGACCTTTGGGCTGAGGAGACAGGAGGCGAGGAGAGATGAAGAAAACGTTGACAGCCGGTATGGCTTTTGGGGGACTGTTGTTCCGGCGTTCCCTGCTTCCCGGCATGGGAATTTTTCTGGCAGTGCTGGCCGGTCAGTGGGGAAGCTTCTGGCGCATCCTCGAGTGGATGAAGGAGCAAGGATATTCCCTCACCGCCGATACAGTGGAGGATGGCAGGACGGTCACCCAGTCCATTCCCTGGGCGCCCCGGTTAGAGGATTTTTTGGCAGGGAGTCATTGGCGGTGGTTCTTTCTGGGCGGACTGCTGCTGATGATGGTGATGCTGGCAGTGCTGCCGCCCCTTCTCAGCCGGGGAAGCCGGGCCGCAGCTACCTGCTGGCGGCTTCCTGCCAGACGGGAGGTGCTGCTGGCGGGTGGACTCTGGTGGAGCTTCTGCTGGATGCTTCTTTACTGGATCTGGGAGCTGGTTTCCCTGACCGGGTGCTGGATGCTCTACCGCCAGTTGGTGCCGGTGGATTTGCAGATGGACAATGCATTGGTCATGGCGCTGGTGCGGTACTCTTTTCTGGATGGAATCTTTCCTCTGACCCGGCCGGCGCTGCTGCCGCTGGTGCTTCTTCAGCTGATGCTGCTAGGGGCTATGGGGGCGATGGCGGGCCTCTGGCTGATGGTGCCGGGGCGTACCGGCTGGCTGATTCTGCCTCTTAGCAGTGTTTTACTCTTTTCGGTATTGGAAGAGCTGTCCATCCGTCCGGCTTACAGCTGGCCTGCCCCCACGCTGATACTGTGTGTAGCGGTCTGGTTTGGCTGGATGCTGAGAGGGCGTTTGAAGGAGGATCCCATGACGGGCAGCCGGGAGGATTCCTGGCAGGAGGAAGGGGGACATTGACATGAGAGACAATCTGCGGGTTCTGTTGACCTTTCTGTTCCGCCGGGATGAGAAGCTGCTGCGGCGTCCGCTGCTGGTTCTGCTGATTCTGCTGCCAGTGGAAAAGCTGATCCTCTATATTCCTGGCCTGGCTCAGGGCATCCAGGATCTGTATGAGTGGGAATACCGGGCCGACGGCACCCGGTATCGGGTTTTAGGGGAGCTCTCTATGACGCCATTGTCTCAGCTGCTTGACGTCTCCTATAACCTGTCTGTTCTGTTGTTCTTTGTGGCTATGGTGCTGGCACTGTTGCTACCCGCCTTGCAGGATCAGGATGGCGGCAAAAGCCTGCGGACCCTGATGCGGCTACCCCTGTCCCGGGGTTGGTTTTACGGTTATCGGTTGATGCTGCCGGCTGTGGTGGGCTGGTGCTTCTGGCTGGTAAATGGGCTGACGGCGTTGTTTTGCGGGATACTTTACCGCCTGTTTGTGCCAGCTGCCCGGCTGCCGGCAGACTGGTGGTCCTCCCTGTGGGAGAGCCAGCAGATGCTTTGCTGGATGCCCATGCTGGAGCCTGCCCGCTGGGCAGCGGCGCTCTGCCTGCCGCTGCTGGTGGGAGCAGCCGGAATGCTGCTGGTGCTGGTTTTTCAGGGCCGCAGCCTGCTGGCGGTAGCTGGCGGCATCGTAGGTGTTGCTGGTGTCGTTTACTTTTTGCTGTCGGATGGCCTCATGGTCTGGCTGGGGATTCCGCTGCTTACCTGTTTACTCTGCGGCCTGGGCTGGTATCTCATCTGCCGCCGGTGCAGTTTTTAGAAAGGATGGTGCTGGATATGCTGGAAATCCGGGATCTGCAAAAATACTATGGACACGACAGGGCTCTGAATGGGGTTTCCTTTATCGTCTCCCTTGGGGAGATTGTGGGATTGCTGGGAGAGAACGGCGCCGGTAAAACCACCCTGATGAAGGCGGTTCTTAATTTCCTTCCAGAGTGGGAGGGAGAAATTTTGCTGGATGGAGAGCGGGTAGGCCCCAAAAACTACCACAAGCTGGCCTTTGCCTCCAGTGAGCATACCTTCTTTGGTGGCCTGACAGCCATGGAACACCGGGATTTCTACCGTTCGATTTTCCCGGACTTTGATGAAAAGCGCTTTTTGCTGCTGCTGGACTTTTTTGAGCTGCCCCGTCATAAGCCTGCCCGCAGCTTTTCGTTGGGCATGAAAAATCAGTTGGAGACGGTGCTGGCTCTCAGCCAGGGCGCCTCCTATATCCTGATGGATGAACCCTTTTCCGGCAGCGATATCTTCGGCCGGGAGGACTTTTACCGGCTGCTGTTGGGACTGCTGCGGCCCGATGAATCTATCATTCTCTCCACCCACCTGGTGGAGGAGGTCAAGCACTTCCTCAGCCGGGCAGTGCTGCTCCGCCGAGGTAAAATGCTGGCCGATGTCCAGCTGTCCCAGTTGGAGGACGAGGGTGTTGATCTGGTGGACTGGATGAAGGAGCAGTACGGTCACAACAGCGCTCGTGTGGCCCAGCTGGCCATGGAGGCCCGGGAAGGAGGAGATACACCATGAAAAGATGGTTTGCCGGTATGACAGCGCTGGTGGCGGCGGCGGGTGTGGCCTGCCTGCTGCTGGGCGGTTGGCTGATGAAGGACCGGGATGAGCAGCCGGTGGAGGTCACTCTGCTGGCGGGGGAACTGTCCGATTTTTCTCCCATCTTGGTGGAGATGATTCTGACGGATTCTGCCAACGGCCGTCACTGGTGGGAGCAGTCTCTTGCTTTTCAGGAGAACAGCTTTCAGCTGAATAGCCGGATGGTCAGCAGCACCGGGGTGGTGGACGATGTGCTGCCGGATGCGCCGCCTGAATCCCGAATGGAGCTGGATTATGAGAAGTTTGACGAGGCTATGCCCTTTTGCACCTTCCCGTCCGGTACCTATCGGGTAAAGGACTATCTGGATCAGTATGACTATACCCTTAGTCTTTTCGCCCAGGACAAAACGGTGTGGACCTCCTTCCCCTGGTTCACAGTTGCCCCCACTGAAGGAGATGTGGTGGAGGTAGAATCCTATCAGAACGGCAGCAGCACAGCCTTCTCCTTCAGCGGCTACTCTTTTGAGACCTCCCTTTCAGTTCTGTCGCTATCGGATGGCTTGTATTTTACGCTGCCCACGGTTTCCTTTGTAGGCCAGCGGGACTGGTTGCCGGAAGGAGGGCAGGGAGATCTGATTTCCTATGAAGGCTATTCTGGGATCTTTTATGTGGATCCGGATCATCTGGATGCTGAAACAGGAGAAGCCGTTGTAGAACCCCTTCTCATGCTGCCCATTGGAGACAATCTGACCCGGCAGGTTTTTGAATTGCTGTGGGTGGAGGAGCTTGGACAGCTGGCGTTGCTGGCGGGGGAAAACAATGAACTGGTAGTCTACCTCTATGATCCGACTACCCGGACAGAGACGGCGCGTCTCTCCCTGGGCCATTGTCAAAGACGAAATATTGAGCTGGACGAAGAGTCTGCCATTTCGGTCATGTGGCCGCCGGTTGCAGCGGTACAGGACAACAAGCTGATCATTCTTCAGCATGACATTTACCAGGAGGACGGCAACTTCTGGCTGGCTCAGGTATGGGAGCTGACGGAAAATGGAGCCTCTTCCCTGATAGAAGCAGGGGTCGTGCTGGACCAGTATGCAGAAGTTGCTCCGGCGCATATCCGGTTGGTGGGAGACCAGCTCTATCTACTGGCTACTGCTGGCTGGCAGATGCAGAAATTTGACCTCTGCTGTCTGGAAGATTCCGGCCTGACGGCGATGGCACGGTTTTCTTCTGCGGGCGGGCAGGAAGACCAGGATTCCAGAATGCTCTGGAATTATCAGGTTCCGGAGGAGCTGACCCGGCGGCTGAAGCTCTATGACCATGAAACCACCGGAGATTACCGGGT
>CALXFL010000029.1 GCA_944387515.1 uncultured Clostridia bacterium | reverse complement strand
TGGTATTTGCTTCCCTTCAGCTCTGCCAGCGCCTGCCGGTCGTACAGATATTCGTAATCATCCCGGCTTTCGTGGGAAATAAGTCTGTCACCAAAAATGCGATGCAGGACAGCGGTTTCCTCCGGCGGCACATTGTGAAGCAGCAGAGAGGATTCTCCTTCCGCCCGACAGTAAGCCATCAGCTTCTCCACCGCCCGGCGGAGCCCCTCGTCACCATCAAAGCCCAGAGGGCAGCGGTATCCGATGTGACCTGAATCGCCTCCTTCATACCGAAGAAAGAAATAGCCCTCATCTTCACAAACGCCTACCTGATACCCAACACTCCAGATAAAGCTGGAAGCAAAGGTATACTGTGCAGCCGGACAGTCCCGTTTTTGATAATAAGGGGTGATCCAATCCTGATCCTTCAGGGAAATGGGATGAAATTGCAGCATAAAAAAGTGCTTCTACCTTTCTTTTTCGAAGATCTGACGGTGGATCTCCCCCAGAATCCTCCGGGTAATCTCGGAAACTGGCAGCGGCGCTGTGCCGTCATCACAGCGGATCACCGTCCATCCCAGCTTTTCCGCGCTGTACATGGCGGTTGCCCGGCAGCTTTCCAGATACTGCCGGTTCTGTTCATGGATATCCCGCCGGGTCTTGTCTCCCTCGTAGCGGGACAGGATGAGCGCATCTGCCACCGCCCGATCCATATCCAGAAAAATCACCTGATCCGGCCGAGGCAATCCCAACCGGTCATATTCAAAGTCCTCCAGCCAAGCCAGATAGCCGTCCCATTCGCCAGCGGGCAGCTTGCTCATCTGGTGAATGGCGTTGGAGGTGGTATAGCGGGTGGCGAGAATAATGCCGCCCGCCTCGTAATCCTGCCGCCAGAACTTCTGGAAGCTGGCGTACCGGTCCACGGCATAAAAGCTACCGGCCGCATAGGCGTTGACCCCAGCGGGATCTGCTGAAAACTCCCCCGCCAGATACATCTTCACCAGCGCAGAAGATGGCTCGTTATAGTCGGGAAAGGAAATGAGCCGCACCCGGTGGCCCTCCGCCTCCAGGGCTTCCGCCACCAGCTGGCTCTGGGTGGATTTTCCACTGCCATCGAGCCCATCCAGAACGATCAGCTTGCCTTTCATGGATGCGCCTCCTCAGACAGGGTAATCAGCTCGGCCGCATAGGGCAGCGACTCAATCCAGCGGCATACCGTCCGCCACTCCTCCAGCTTGTGCTGGCGTCTGGCCCAGTAGATATTCCGCAGGTTCTCATAGTTGAGGGTGCAGGTGCGCATCTGGTGATAGCTGGACGGGAGCAGCTGGATCATGTCATACCAGTACTGCTTGTCCTTGCCCTCCAGATACTTCTGCCGCAGCTTTTCCAGAAAGCCCACCAGCTGCTCCATCTGCGCCCGAGTCTCGGCATCCATATGGTCACAGCTGAAATCCGACAGCTCAAAGGGCTTGGCGTGAATCTTGTGCATGGTGCTGGTGGAGTTGGCCACTGTGCCCACCTTATAGGTGTCGTATTCCTTCCACCAGTAGAGAGGAGCGGTAATGTCCACCGACACAAAGATCTGCCGGATGAATTTCCGGTGATCGCTGCCGGCCTGACAGAGCCGCCGGGCCAGGGAAAGATCCTGCTCTCCCAGAACATACTGCCCGTTCTCGTCATAGTAGCTGTCCATCCGGTCCCAGCTGTTCATGGGATTGCGGGCGCCCCGTATGGCGTTTTCCAGATTCATGACCGAAGTGCGTTCCAGTGTAATCAAGGGTAAGTCCTCCTTTTCAGCGGGCTTCCCCCGGCTGACAGACTGTATCGAAATCAAACCATCCGGATGACCGGAACAAAAACAGAAACCGTTTGCGGAACATCCTGACTATCATGATATTATATCATAGAATCCCCAAAAAGACAAAGTTTTTCTCTCAAAGTTGCCGTTCCCGGCAGTTTTTTCCGGTTTTATCCGGGAAAGTGCAGAAAGGCCCGGCCTTCCCCAAAGAAAAGCCGGGCTTTTTCATCAGTGGCAGCCGCTGCAGCTGGAGCAGCTTCCGCTGCATCCGCCTTCAGGAACCTCACAGGTGTCGGGATCCTCGCCATTGAGGCAGAGGGTCAGCAAGCCCTGCACCTTCTGCATCATGGCGTCCAGATCCTGCTTGGCGATGTTATAGGCCATCATGTTCTCGTTGCCCATGACAGCGGTGTAAACCGACTGGAGCTTGCCGTTCAGCTCGGTGATGAGAGCCTCATCCTTTTCGGGCTTCTGGGTCTCAGCAGTCAGCTGCATCCGCACCAGATTGAATTCGCCGATACCATCCTGAAGAGCGCTGTCGGCGTCACAGGCAGCCTGTACTTCCTGCATTTTCTTGTACTCCTCGGTAGCCTGGATGGCCTTACCCAGTTCACGGGTCATCTGAATCAGATCCATAATCTTGTCCAACCTTTCTTTTTTCATCAAATATCATACCGCTTGAAAAGCGGAGGATAACAACATCAGCAACCGGGTTTTTCCCAGTGTCCGGCCAAAGCCCAGTTAGAGGCAGCCGTGATGGTCACCTGAGCAAACTGCCCGATGAGACATTCCGGTCCCACAAAATCCACTACCATATTGTGCTCCGTGCGGCCCATGAGTACCCGGCCGCCGGCAGCGTCAATTTCTTCCTGTGGAAGGATGCCGTTTTTCAGCTTGCCTTCTCCTTCCACCAGCACCTTCAGCGTCTTGCCCACGCAGTTCTGGTAGTGGACCATTCCCACCTCCCGCTGGGCATCCAGCAACTCCTGGAACCACCGGGATTTCTCAGCGGCAGGCACCGGATCGGGCATCGAAGCGGCCCGGGTTCCTTCTCTGGGAGAATAAATGAAGGTAAAGAGGGAGGAATACCCCACCTCCTCTATGAGACTCACCGTCTCCCGGAACTCCTCATAGGTCTCACCCGGAAAACCGACAATGATGTCACTGGTGAAATTGACACCGGGAATATGCTCCCGGGCGTACCGGACCTTTTCCAGGTACTGAGCACGGTTATAGTGCCGGTTCATGGCGGTGAGCACCCGGTCACTGCCCGACTGTACCGGCAGGTGAATGTGGCTGCACACCTTGTCACAGCGGGCGATGACGTCCATCAGCTCCGGCGTGCAGTCCTTGGGATGAGAGGTCATGAACCGTACCCAGAAATCTCCCGGCAGACTGGCCACCGCTTCCAACAGCTGCGGGAAGCTCAGGTCGTCCTCCAAGTCCTTGCCGTAGGAATTGACATTCTGTCCCAGCAGAGTGATCTCCCGGTAGCCCTGAGCAATCAGCTCCCGGGCCTCCGCCAGAATGTCGGCAGAGCGGCGGGAACGCTCCCGGCCCCGCACCAGCGGCACCACACAATAGGTGCAGAAATTGTTGCAGCCATACATGATGGGCAGATTGGCACGGATGCCGCCCTCCCGCACCACCGGCAGGCCTTCGGCAATTACCCCGTCGGATTCCTCCACCGCAAAGGCGCGGCGGCGGTGACCTTCGTTGGCGCTTTGCAGTACGCCATAAAAAATCTCCGGGAACTGATGAAGCGCATGGGTACCCAATACAAAGTCCACACCGGGATAGCTTTTCCGGACCTTTTCGGCAATGTGCGCCTGCTGGGTCATGCAGCCACAGAGACCAATAAGCAGATCCTTCCGCACCGACTTCTGATGGGTAGCCCAACCCACTACGCCAAACACTTTTTGTTCGGCATTTTCCCGCACAGCGCAGGTGTTATAAAGGATGATATCCGCCTGCTGGATGTCATCGGTAAAGCCGCATCCCATCTGGGAAAGCATGCCCTGGAGCTTCTCGCCGTCGCTGACATTCTGCTGACAGCCAAAGCTCTTGACAAAGGCCAGCGGCGCCTTTTCCTCGCCATACCGCCGGGCCAGCTCCTTCTGACAGAGCGCCATGAAGTCCCGCTGACGGGCCAGCTCCTCAGGGGATACCATTACCTGTTTTTTCACCAATTCCTACCTCCAACATCCTGTGCAAACATTCAGGGGCAATACAAAATATATGATACCACCAACCAGCAAAAAAGGCAACTGCTTTTTTCCGCGGTTGCCAGCCGATTCCAAATATGCTATACTTCAGAAAAAAGACAAGGAGGCACCGTTATGCGTTCCTTTCGTTCCTCCCCCACACGCTGCCTGTTGCTGGCGCTGATGGCCTGTCTGGGCGTTTACCTGCTGCTGCCAGGCCTGGCGGTCTGGTTTGCCCCCGGCGATGCGGGCATGGCGCTTTGTTTCCTACTGTTCTTTGCCGTAAACCCCATAACAGCTGCCGTCATGGGAACTGCTGCCGGACTGCGTCCGTCCCGGCGATGGTATTTTCCAATATTAGGACCGATGGTCTTTCTATTCTCTGCCTGGGGACTTTTTTCATTTGCAGAGCCTGCCTTTCTCTGGTACAGCGGCGGATACCTGATGATTGGTCTTGCCGCCATGGGGATAACCTTTCTCCTCCGCATGATCAATAAGAAATCTTCCCAAAGATGAAAACAGCGCTTTCCCAGCTGACAAGGCTCCGGGAAAGCGCTGTTTTTATCGAACTGTTTTGCTGGTTACAGCGGAAAGACGCTCCTTTACCTGCTCCAGCGTCACCACCTCGGTGCCATCCAGCATCACCGAGGCCGTACCGGCCGCAGCACCAAAGACAGCAGCTTCGGCCGCTTCCATTCCCTGCTGTAAGCCATAGATGAAGGCGGCCAGGGTGGTATCTCCCGCACCAATGGTGGAACGAACCTCTACCGGATCCGGCATAATCCGCACCGTGTGGCTGTCATTTACATAGAGAAGGCCCTTGCCTCCCAAAGAGACCAGCACATGGGTGACAGAACCAGTCATCCGCTGGGCAGACTTGATGATCGACTGCTCAGTAGGCAGGCTGGAACCGCACATCTGCCGGAATTCGGGCAGATTGGGCTTAATGATGAAGGGAGAAATCTCTTCAATATCCTCCGCCCGGAAGATGCTGGTATCCACTGCAATCCGGGCACCTGGCCGCTTCAGCGAGAGGATAAAGGCCTTGTAAGCCTCCGGCGTAATGTTGGGCGGCATACTGCCGGCAAAGACCAGCAGCACCGACTCACAGCCCTCCATCTCAGTGAGAATCCGTTTTTTCAGGGCGTCCATCGCCTCCCGGCTCACTGCACAGCCGGAACGGTTGATCTTCAGCACCCGCCGGTCAGGAATCACCAGGGTAAGATTCTCCCGAATGGAGCCGGGCACCGGAATGAAATCATAATGGACATGATCCTGATCCAGCAGAGCGGTAAACATCCGGCTGTTGTCCTCGCCAACCACGCCCAGGGAAATGGCATCCTCTCCCAGAGAGGAAAGCACCCGTGCAATATTGATGGCTTTTCCGCCGGCATACAGCTTTTCACCGGTGGTTTTGTTGGGTTCGTTGAAATCCATGGAAGGGATCCAGAGGGTCACATCCAGGGCAGGATTCAATGAAATGGTGATGATACGGTCAAACAACTTCCCCATATTCTTTTCCTCCAAAAGCAGAATCTGATGACAGGGTTATTTCTCTGTTTCTTCTGCCCGAAGACGGGCATTTTCCTCTGTCAGCAGGGAAACCTGCTTTTCCAGTTTTTCCATCCGCATCCGCATGGCACAAAGCTCCTGTGCCACCGGATCGGGGATATGTACCTGATCCAGATCCTGGCAGACCCGCACGCCTGCCCGCCGCACAATTCTGGCAGGCACGCCCACCGCCGTGCAATCCGGTGGAATGGCACTGAGCACCACAGCTCCGGCTGCGATCTTGGAGTTTTCTCCCACTGTGAAGGGGCCCAGCACCTTGGCGCCGCTGCCCACTGTGACGTTCTTTTCCAGGGTAGGATGCCGTTTGCCTTTATCCTTGCCAGTACCGCCCAGGGTCACCCCCTGATAAAGGGTACAGCCATCTCCCACCACCGCTGTCTCTCCGATGACGATGCCGCTGCCGTGGTCGATGAAGACTCCGGTGCCGATTTCTGCACCGGGGTGGATTTCCACCCCGGTGATCCACCGGGCAAACTGAGAGATGAGACGGGCCAGAAAAAACCACCGGTGACGGTAGAGAAAATAGGCGGGCCGGTGCAGCATGATGGCGTGCAGTCCGGAATAGAGAAGCAGCACTTCGGCTGCATTGCGGGCGGCAGGGTCCCGCTCCCGTACCGCACGGATATCTGCTCTTAATCGATCCAGCATGGTGTCAGCCTTTCTTTACTTACTCTCTGAAAATTGTTTCCGGTTCTGCCACAGATATTCCACTCCGGAAATCACGGTGAGTACACCACAGATCCAGACGAGCACCTGGCTGACAGCAATCAGGGGGAATCCACTTCCCAGAACACCCAGATCTTCCAAGCCCAGCATCAGCAGCATTGCCACAATGGACACCATACTGAAGGCCGTCTTCAGCTTGCCCAGCGAACCAGCAGCCACCACGGTTCCCTTGCCAGCCGCCACCATCCGCATGGAGCTGACCAGAAATTCCCGGGCCATCATAATGATAACCGCCACCGACGAAGCCAGCCCCATCTCAATAAAGGCAATAAAGGCAGCAAAGACCAGCACCTTATCCGCCACCGGATCCAAAAATTTTCCGAAATCGGTAATCAGGTTGCGGCTGCGGGCAATGTGTCCGTCCAGCGCATCGGTAATGGAAGCCGCTGCAAAAATCAGCAACGCCCAGAAGCCATGGAAGGGAATGGCATCCACCAGCAAAAACAGCAGGAAGAACGGCACCATCGCCACCCGCAGCAATGTGAGCTTATTGGGTAAATTCATCTCTCATAACCACCTTACGAGTAAAAATTCCGATTTATGCGTCCTCGACCACGCTGCCTACCAGATCCAGATCCATGACATCCTCAATGGTCACCTGCAAAAATTCACCAACCCGGGGTTTCCGGGAAGCAGTGAAGAAAATCTTGCCATCAATTTCCGGTGCGTCGGCCTCGCTGCGGCCAAACCAGCACTCACCCCAGCGGTCATAGCCTTCCACCACAACCGTGACAGTCTTGCCCAGCATCTGGTCATTTTTCCGGGCCAGTACATTGTTCTGCTCCTCGGTGATGATGTCCGCACGGCGCTGCCGTTCCGCTTCCTCCACCTGATGGGGCAGCTCTGCCGCCACCGTGTCCTCCTCGGCAGAATAGGCAAAGCAGCCCAGCCGGTCAAACCGCATATCCCGCACAAACTGGCAGAGCTTTTTGAACTGATCTCCGGTCTCGCCCGGGAAGCCGGCAATCAGGGTGGTACGCAGGGTGATGCCAGGTACCATCTCCCGGATGTGCCGGATCAGCGCTTTCAGCTCTTTCTGGTTGCCGGGACGGTGCATCGCCTTCAGTACGGTCTCGTCACAGTGCTGAAGGGGAATATCCAGATACTTGGCGATTTTCGGCTCCTCTGCCATGACGGTGAGCAGTTCATCGGTAATCCGCTCGGGGTAAGCATAAAGCACCCGAATCCAGACAAAGCCGTCGATTTTTGCCAGTTTCCGCAAAAGTTCGGCAAGTTTATACTCTCCGTAAAGATCCTGGCCATACTTGGTGGTGTCCTGTGCCACCACAATCAGTTCCTTGACGCCCTGTGCCGCCAGCTTTTCCGCTTCGGCCACAATGTTCTCCATGGGACGGGAACGGAAGCCGCCACGAATCATCGGAATGGCGCAGTAAGAACAGCAGTTGTCGCAGCCCTCGGCAATCTTCAGATAGGCATAGAAGGGCAGCGAGTAGAGCACCCGGTCCCCTTCCAGGGGCAGGCCGCATTTCTCCCCTACCCGGCGAATCATTTCACCCGCCATGGTTTCCTGAAGGATCTGGACAATATCGCCGTTGCAGCCAATGCCCACCACGGCATCCACCTCAGGCATCTCCTCGGCAATCTGCTGGGCATACCGCTCAGCCAGGCAGCCGGTGACGATGACCTTTTTGATCCGGCCTTCCTGCTTCAGGGTCAAGAACTCGAGAATCTGCTCAATGGCCTCCTGCTTGGCATTTTCAATAAAACCGCAGGTATTGATGATCACCACATCGCTGAGACCGGCATCGGTCTCCAGCTGGAAACCGGCTTCCTTGATTTTATGCAGCATGATCTCGGCATCTACCTGATTTTTGGGACATCCCAGACTGACCATACCGACTTTAATGGGTAAAGACATGAACTGACTCCTCATTTCCTTGTTGATCCGGCGGGTCAATCCGCCGCTATTTCCTGCTCCACCGTCTCCACGGCGTCCAGGGCATCGTAATAGCTGTGTCCCAGCCGCATCAGCGCCTGCAACACCTTGTTTTTTCCCTTTTCGTCCCCCAGATACCGGGCATATTTCTGCCGGACCAGGGCAACCAGCAGCTCCTCCTCGGGCTGAACCGCTTCGATGGCGGCATCAATCAGGTCCTCAGACAGGCCCTTCTGCCGCATTTCGAGCCGCACCCGGCGGGGACCCCGCTTTTTGGTGAGCATCAGGTATTCCGCCAGCCGGCGGGCGTAGGCGTCTTCCCGGATCAGCCCCAGCTCCTCCATCCTGCCAGCGGTTTCCTCTGCAATCTCATAGCTGACGCTGCGGGCCAGCTTGTCGATGAGCTCTTTCTTACTGTGCTCCCGCAGCTCCAGCAGGTAGAAGGCTCGCTCTCTGGCTTTGCGGCGCTGGGCCGCATCCATCACTTCAGCCAGCAGAGTCTCCTCTACCTCCATGCCCACCCGCAGATGGTACTGTAAAATCAGCTCTGCATCCAGAATATACCAGTATGCGCCGTCCACATCCACCTGCCAGCGGGAACCATTCTTTTTGGTAAGCGCTGTGATTTTCATTATTCAAAATCGTCCAGATCCGCTTCCACATCCAGCTCAAAATCGGTGAGCACACTGCTCTCCTCGTCCATGGAAAGGGACAGGGTGGCATCATCGTCCTCTCTGTCGTCGCTGGCAGTGGAGACAGGGCCTTCAGCCGAAACAAAGGTGCTGCCGTCCCAGTTGAGCTGAGTGCCCTTGCGCACCTCGATGCTGCCGGGCTTGGAGCCCCGGGAGGGCAGGAAGACGAGATTTTCCCGGTTGTCCCGGATGATCTGCTCAATCTCACCCGCCACCTCAGGATGCTCCTTCAGGAACTGGCGAACCCGCTCCTTGCCCTGGCCGATCCGCTCGCCCTTGAAGCTGTACCAGGAACCGGACTTAATCAGGATACCCAGTGCCGAGCCCAAATCAATCAGCTCACCTTCACGAGAGGTGCCCTCACCGTAAAGCAGGTCAAAGGTGCACTCCTTGAAGGGGGGCGCTACCTTGTTCTTGACAACCTTACACTTGGTCACGTTGCCCACGATCTCATTGCCTTCCCGGATAGCCTCGCCCTTGCGGACATCAATCCGGACGGTGGCAAAGTATTTCAGGGCCCGACCGCCGGTAGTGGTTTCAGGGTTTCCGAAGGAAACGCCGATCTTCTCACGAATCTGGTTGATGAAGATTGCCACACAGTTGGTTTTGCCGATGATGCCGGTGAGCTTTCTCATAGCCTGGGACATGAGCCGGGCCTGGAGGCCCACATGACTGTCGCCCATGTCGCCCTCGATTTCTGCCTTGGTAACCATAGCAGCCACCGAGTCGATAACCACAATGCTCAGGGCATTGGAGCGAACCAGCGCTTCGGTGATTTCCAGAGCCTGTTCGCCGGTGTCAGGCTGGGACACCAGCAGCGAATCAATATCTACGCCCAATGCCCGGGCATAGATGGGGTCCAACGCGTGCTCTACGTCGATGAAGGCGGCCTCACCACCGGCTTTCTGGGCCTGGGCCACCATCTGGAGGGCTACTGTGGTTTTACCGGAGGATTCCGGCCCGTAAATCTCGATGATACGGCCCTTGGGCACACCGCCCACACCCAGCGCAATATCCAGCGACAGGGAGCCGGTGGGAATCACGTCCACATTCATGGTAGAATTCTGACCCAGCCGCATGAGGGAACCGGGGCCATAGGCCTTTTCTACCTGCTCAATGACCGACTGAAGCGCCTTCTGGCGTTCTTCCCGGGTGCCGAGGGCGTCACTTCTTCTATCCGAAACCTTTGCTTTTGCCATCTCTTTTCCATCCCTTCTGTTATCTTTACGGGGCATCTGACAGCCTTGCCGTCAATACCCTTATTATACCACCATAATCCCGTACTTGGCAAACATCTGTCAGCTCATGCCGGGTCAAAATATCAGCCACATCATCCTGCTGCCCCATGCCGATTTCATAGGCCAGCATGCCGCCGGGTTTCAGCCGTTTTTTCCAAAGACGGGTCAGCTCCCGGTAAAAAAACAGCCCGTCTTCCTCTCCATACAGAGCCATAAACGGCTCCCGCTGTACCTCGGGGGAAAGCTCTGCCATATCCCGGGCGGAGAGGTAGGGCGGATTGGAGAGAATACAGTCAAAATCCCCTTCCACCACACCGGGATCCAGCGCATCCCCTGCCACACAGCAGACATCTGCCCGGAGCCGCTCACAGTTCCGAGTCAGGTAGGAAAAGGCCTCGGGAGACTTTTCCACCGACCAAACCCGGGCCCGGGGCTGTTCCAAGGCGATGGTGGCGGCCAGACAGCCGCTGCCGCCGCAGAGCTCCAGTACCCGAAGCGGCCCCTCCCGATCCTGCAGGAAGGAGAGCACCGTTTCCGCCAGAATCTCGGTATCCGGCCGGGGAATTAGAACGCCTTCCCCCACCAGAAAGGAACGGCCGTAGAAGCTCCACTCCCCCAACAGGTACTGCAAAGGCTCATGATCCAGCCGCCGCTTTACCAGCGTATCCAGTTCCGCCTGACAGGCGTCATCCAATTCAACAGAACGGTTCATCAGAATATCCGCTGGGGCAGCGCCCAGCTTCTGTAAGAGGATTTCCCGTGCCTCATACTCTGGTGCATCACTGACCGGGGAAAGCTGTTCTTTCAGCTGATGATACAGGTCTCCCAGTTTTCTTACCATTCGTCCTCGCCTTTCACCTCAGGCAGCACCGGCTTCATGGAAGCGATGGCTACCTCAATCTGGTCGTCATCCGGCTCCCGGGTGGTGAGATGCTGGATCTTGAGTCCCGGCCAGGAAAGAATCCGGGTGAAGATGTTGTCTACCCGGCCAGCCAGCCGGATCAGCTCATAGGCGATGGATACCACCACCGGCAGCAGCACCACCTTCAGCAGGGTGCGGATCAAGGCATTGTCCCAGGTCACCACCGAATTGACCAGGATGCTCACCAACAGAATCAAAAACAGGAAGCTGGTGCCGCAGCGGGGATGAAACCGGGGAAAACGGCGGACATTCTCCACCGTCAGCTCCTCTCCCGCCTCATAGCAAGCAATGGTTTTGTGCTCACCACCGTGATACTGGAAGAGCCGCCGCATATCAGGAATCAGGGAAACGGCAGCCAGATAGCCCAGAAAAATCACCATCTTGATAAGCCCTTCCAGAATAGACATACTCCATTCCGGGAGCCAGGGCTGAAGCAGCCCGACCAAAAAGGAGGGAAGGAACATAAAAAGCCCCAATGCCAGCAGAATGCCAATCACCGAACTGACAGCACTGATGACCTTCATCAGTTTGTCACCGCATTTTTCCTCCAGCCAGCGGTCAAATTTGGAGGGTTCCTCTGTCTCCAGGCCCTCGGTGGAGATATCCGCGGAGCGCATCAGGCAGCGATAGCCGCTGGCCAGTGTTTCAATAAAGTTGAAGATGCCCCGGATAAACGGCTTCCGATTGTACCAGTGGCGGGCGGGATTGTCCCAGGTTTCCAGATGAATACTGCCGTCCGGTTTGCGGATGGCCATGGCGGAGCGAAGCACACCCTTCATCATAACCCCTTCCAATACCGCCTGACCACCGATGGTGGTCTTGAATCCCTTCTTTTTGCTCAACCTCTTCATTCCTTTCTTGATTTGGCAAGGTCCATGGTCCAGTCCATTGGAAATCAGCTGCCCTGTGTCAGCAGCCGTCCCTCCTCCGGTGCCGGTTCTTCACCCGTGCGTACCGGAATGGTAATAATGACCGTCGTGCCAACCCCGGGAGTGCTCTCGATATCGATGCTGCCGTGGTGCATCTGAATGATTTCATCCGCCACAGCCAGCCCAATGCCAGAGCCCCGCCGGGAATAGTTGGCTTTAAAAAACTTGGTTTTGATCTTGGGCAGATCCTCCGGCTGAATGCCGATGCCGGAATCTGCCACCGTAATGAGAATATCCTCTCCCCGCTGGAAAGCGTCAATCTTGACACTGCCGCCGGGATCAGAGTACTTGATGGCGTTGTCTATAACATTGATGAACACCTGACGAAGCCGGTTCTTGTCCCCATAAATGAAGGGCAGCATTTCCGGCTCCCGGTATGTAACCTCGATATCCTCCTGCCTGGCCTTTTCGGTATAGATCAGCACCGCTTCACCCAGCTCAGCAAGAATATCCATCTTCTGAAAATTCATCTTCAGCCGGCCATCCTGGATCCGGGAGAAGTCCAAAAGCTCCTCCACCATGCCGCTGAGCCGCTCTGTCTCAGCGGTAATGACCCGCATGCCTTTCTGAAGGGTGGCGGGATCGCTCTCCATAGACATGAGGGTCTCTGCCCAGCCCTTGATGGCCGTCAGCGGAGTGCGGAGCTCGTGGGACACCGAGGAGATGAACTCATTTTTCAGCCGTTCGGAGTTTTCCAACTCGTCGGCCATGAAGTTGATGGTCTCACAAAGCTCGCCAATCTCGTCATCCGAAATCTTGACAATCCGGCTTTTCAGATCGCCCCGGGCGATCTGCCGGGCGGCAGCGCCGATCTCCCGCACCGGACGGACAATGCTGCGGACAAACAGCAAACCGAACACCAGCACCAACGCCAGCACCGCCAATGCGGCGCCGCAGATGCCCATAACCAGATTGGTGATGACCTTATCCACCGTCTCCAGCGAAACCACAAACCGCATGGCAGAAAACTCACTGTTGACGACACTGACGATCTGGGTCACGGCCATGATCTTCTGTCCATTGCTGAGCCGGCCCACATAGTACCCCATACCATCCGCAGAGGTGAGGGCATCCTGATAGTCCGGCATCCGGTCCTGCTTACTGGTGTAGGAAAAGCCAGAGGATGTGATGGACACATTGCCGTAGGGATCAATGGCCATCAGTTCCATGTAATCCTTGTCGGGGAAGGACTCGATGTAGCTGCGCATTTCGGTATAGAAATTGCTGCCCACCGTGCCGGAAGAATACCGGAGGAGAATGCTGGAAACGGTGCTTGCCCGGGCCTTGAGGGACTGCCGGACCGCCGAATAATAGAAGTTATGCAGCAGCAGGCCACTGGCTGTGACAATGGCTGTCAAAATCGCCAGCACCACCAGAAAGCTGTTGAGAAACCATCGCTGTGCAATGCTCTTGCGGGCCATCCAGCTCACCTCCCAAACCTTTTCTGACGCCTTTTTCCAAAATTATTCGGCGCCCCATTTGTATCCAAACCCCCAGACCGTCAGGATATA
>CALXFL010000028.1 GCA_944387515.1 uncultured Clostridia bacterium | reverse complement strand
TTTACCACCCGCTGGCTGAGCCGGTGGCCCCCTACATCCGGTAAGAAATCCATGGGAAAGTCCTGTTGTCCCCATTTTGGGACAGCAGGACTTTTATTTTTGTGGCCTGGTACCCTTCCCTGCTCCTGGCATAGGATGTCACTGTACAGCTGCTGTACCTGCTCTCCGGAGAACATCAAAAAACAACTGGAGGTAGATTCCCATGAGTATGCCTGTTATTACCCCCGGCACCGGCACCAGATGCCAGGCCATCACCGATATTATTTCCTCTGTTGCTCTGCAGCAGACCGCCCTGTCTCACATTCTCAACGCAGAGGGTGAAAAAATTCAGAAAGCCGTCGCCGACGCCAAGACCACCGAAGAACTGCTGGCAGTCAACAAGTCTGTCAACAGCATGGTGGACAACATCGCCCGTCTGGAAATGCTGCTGCAGGGCAAGCTGCAGGTGTTCAGCGACTATCTGGGCGACACCTGCGACGCCGCACCGGTTGTCCCGGAAGTGCCCGCTGTTCCTGAAGCTCCCGCAGTGCCTGAGGAGCCTGCGGCTCCTGAGGCACCCGCTACCCTCGAGGAACCTATGCTTCCTCTTGAGGAACCTGTGATTCCTGCGGAGCCGGTAACCCTGTAATCGCCCTTTGAGCTCACGCCCATAGCTTTCTGACCCCCTTATAGCGCAAAGACGCCCCGCATCTGTGTTTACGATGCGGGGCGTTTGTTATTCTACCTCCAGGGCTTTGAGGAAGGCTTTGGCAATGATGCAGTGTCCCATGGTGTTGGGGTGAATCCGGTCCCAGTTGATGAAGCCGGGATGGTAGTAGGTCAGGAACTGGTCAAAGGCTGCCTGGGTGTCCACCAGGATGGCACCGTATTCCTTCGCCAGCTTCTTGACAATGGCGCCGTACTCGTCCATCCGTTTCCGCATGGGGTCCTCCCGGTTCAGCTCGAGGAAATGGGGCGTCACCAGAATCAGGCCCTTCAGGGTGGGCAGGGTGCGCTCGATCAGGGAACGGTAGGTCTCCTCAAAAAGCTGGGGAGAAACATGCTTCTCGGTCATGAGCGGGGTGTCGAACTGCCGCCAGACATCGTTGATGCCGATGTAGATGGAGAGCCAGTCGGGATGAAGATCCATCACGTCGGTGTCCCACCGGGCCTTGAGGTCCAGCACGGTGTTGCCGCTGGTTCCCATGTTGATGACCCGAATGCGAGAAGAGGGATCGGAAGCGGCAATCATGCCGTCCACAATGCCCACATAGCTTTTACCAATATCGGTACCCCGGCCCTCGCCCACCGGTCTGGCCCGTTCATAATCGGTGATGGAGTCGCCGATGAACACAAACTTTGAACCCTTTTCAAGCAGCATTTTTCATTCTCCTTCCCCATTTTGGGATGATTCATAAAGCCATTCCGCCTCAAAAAAGCGGCTGACACTGATGCAGGCTGCCCCCAGCGTGGCAGCCAGGCTCTCCTCGATGCCGGAGAGCCGGATTTCCGGCAGCACCCGCACCGCCGGATAGACATAGGACTCCACATACCGCCGCAGTGCCGACAGAAAATACGCTCCGGCCCGGGCGTACTCTCCCTGGATCAGCACCAGGTTGGGGTCTGCCAGAAAGAGAAACTGCCGGATGGAAACGGCAAACCACCGGGCCGCCTGCCGCAGCAGCAGCCGGGCCAGCGGATCCCCCTTCTCTCCCTCTTCAAAGAGCATATCCAGGGTAAGGGTCCCCGCCTGAATCGCCGCTTTCAGCGAAGAGCCTACCAGCTCGGGAGCCTGCGCGCCCTGCTCGGTCAGATAGGCCGCAGAGGTCAGCACACCCAGTCCGGCTCCCTGAAGGCTGTCCGTCTCCTCCATACCGGCGGCCGGAAGAGCCAGCGGAATGCCGCTGATTTCTCCCAGGATGCACCGCTTCCCCTGTAAAATCCGGCCATGACGAATGAGGGCCGACATGGGCCGGCCTTTGCTGGTGAACAGCACAGCCGAATTTTCTCCCACCGCCTCGTCCTGGTGGTATTCCGCCGCCATCATGGCCCGCACGGCATTGGTCACCGAAACATCCCGATTCCAGAGCTGCTCCGAAATCATCCGGGCCAGCGGCACATCGCCGTTCCAGCCGTTGCCCCACTGGGAGAGCACCGTACCGGTGTAGTAGTCCACCACGCCGTGATAGGCCAGTGTCACGCCCTGAAGCCGCTCCGGACCAAAGCCCTGCCGGTCCAGCAGGCCCTTCACCACCTCAGCCACCGCCCCGGCCAGGGCCTGGGGCTGGATGTGGGGTGGAACCTCCACCGTCTGCTGAACCAGCAGCGTCAGATCCAGCCCATACAGCGAGGCAATAAGCCGGCCGTTTTTGTGATAGATGCCGCAGACCACCCGCCACTGGGGCTGAAAGCCGTAGAGATCCGGCTTTTTGCCGCCCTCACTGGTGGAGCTGCCCTTGCCCGTGAGGGAGACCAGCCCCATCTCCACAAAGTGGTCGACGCACTTTTTGACGGTGTTGCGGGAAAGGCCGCAGCGGGCTGACAGCTCGCCCAGGCTGACGGATTCCTGCCGGCGCAGGGCATCCAGCACCACCTGCCGGTTGCGTATCTTCAGATCCCGGGGCTTTTCCCCCTGCCAGCAGCTCTCTGCCATGGATCTCCCTCCCAAAAATCAGATGGTGGTGAGCAGCGCTTTTCCGCTGCCGGTCAGCCGGTACGAACCGCTGGAAGCGGGGATGAAGACCGTCTCGCCCCGCTTGAGGGGAAGACGCTCTCCCTCCATTTCCAGCACCAGTTCCTCCGCCAGGGAAAGGATGGTGTGGAAGGAGGTCTCATCGGCGCAGCCGTCAAAGTGACCGCTCAGGGTCAGCTCTTTTACGGTGAAGTTGGGGCAGCCAGCCAGCAGCGCAGAGGTGTAGCCCTCTCCGGCCACCGGCTTTTCCTGGGCGCCCACCGGACGCTGGGGCGGACCCAACCGGGTGACGTCCACGGCCTTGTCAATATGAAGGGTGCGGGGCTTGCCGTCTGCGCCCACCCGTCCAAAGTCGTAAACCCGGTAGGTGGTGTTGGAATTCTGCTGAATCTCGGCGATGAGGATGCCGGCGCCGATGGCGTGCAGGGTGCCAGCCTCGATAAAGAAGGTGTCGCCGGGGTGAACCGGTACGGTGTTCACCACCTCCAGCAGGGTGTTGTCGGCGATGCGGCTGCGGAACTCCTCCTTGGTGATCTCCTTCTGGAAGCCGTAGATCAGCGAAGCGCCGGGGTCGCAGTCCACCACATACCACATTTCGGTCTTGCCGTACTCGCCCTCTACCCGAAGGCCGTATTCATCGTCCGGGTGAACCTGCACCGACAGGTTGTCCCGGGCGTCGATGAGCTTGATGAGGATGGGGAACCGGTCAAAGCTGTCACAGTGACTGCCCCAGACACGGCGGCCCTCCCTTTCCAGGTAATCGCCCAGCTTCATCCCGGCATCGGGACCGGTGGCAATCACCGACTGGCCATCGGGATGGCAGGAAAGCTCCCAGCTCTCCGCCACCTTGTCATAGGAACAGTCCTTGCCGAATTCGTCCCGCAGCCGGGTGCCGCCCCACAGGTAGTCGGTAAAGGCGGGCGTCAGTTTGAATGCCTTCATCTTACACACTTCCCTTTCAGTCAGCCAGCGCCTTGTCCAGGGTGACCAGATTCTCGATATTGGCCGCAGTGACCCCCTTGAGGGTCTTTTTCACCAGACCGGTGAGCACCTTGCCGGGGCCCAGTTCCAGATACCGGTCAAAGCCCGCCTGCTCCAGCGCCGCCAGTTCGCTGGTAAACCGCACCGGCGAGACGATGTGACGGGCCAGGTAACCGGGCATATCCGAAAAGTCGGTGAGCTTTTCACCGGTGAGGTTGGCGTAAAAATCCAGCCGGGGCGCGGCAAAGGTAAAGCCCTTGGCTGCTTCCAGGAATTCATCGGCGGCCGGCTGCATCAGCTTGGAGTGGAAAGCGGCGGTCACAGCCAGGGGAATGGTCTTCTTGCCCATGGCGGCGAAGGCCTCACAGGCAGCGGTCACAGCGGCCCGCTCACCGGCGATGACGGTCTGGGCGGCGGAGTTGTAGTTGACCGGCACCACATAGCCGTCGGTCTCACCGCAGACACGCTCGATTTCGGCGGCATCCAGCCCCATGACGGCAGCCATTGCGCCATCCTGGGCGGCAGCACACCGGCCCATGGCGGCGGCACGGTGGGCAATCAGCCGGAAGCCATCCTCCAGCGACAGCATGCCAGCCGCTACCATGGCGGCATATTCACCCAGAGAGTGACCGGCCACAGCCTCGGCCTCCACGCCTCTTTCCCGCAGGCAGGCCAATGCTGCCAGAGAGGTGGCCATAATGGCAGGCTGGGCCACGGTGGTCACGGCCAGCTCCTCGGGGGTGCCGTTTTCACAGACTGCCCGGAGGTCGCAGCCCAGAATGTCCCCTGCACACTCAAAAACTGCGGCAGCACCGGCAGAGGAAGCCGCAAACTCGATGCCCATGCCGGGCTTCTGAGAGCCCTGACCTGAAAATAAAAACACTGTTTTTCCCATGATAATCTCCTTTTCCCATAAAAGCTAGCCGCCACAGGGCGGCCCGCCGTTTCACTGCTTTGACCGCTGATTCCCCAACAAAGGGGCTGTTTTGGCGGACAAGCCCGAACGGCGCCCTGATACCATATGAAAAGAATGTAAACAATTTGCCGAAAAGCCGCTGCCCGCCAAAGTTTTTCCAACACATATTACTGAAATGTCTGAAAACTCATCGATTATTCATTGACAAATCGGTTACAAAAATATACAATAGAAGTGTACGACTTTGTAAAGGCATACGCTTTTTCAGCGGGTATCCGGGGTTATTCTTTCCTCATCCACTATACCAAACTTCCCCTGATTTTTCAAGAAAAATCCGCATATCTCACGATATATCGCGATATATCCTGGAAAGAAATTCCGGATTCTGTCTCCGGACAGCTGTGACGGCGCTGTCCTTCGGAGCTTCCCAATATCCGCCGTCAAGAGATGGAGCGTGTCATGGGTATCAAAATCTTAGGAACAGGCGCCTGGCTGCCTGAAAACATCATCACCAACGAGGACTACACCAAAATCGTGGAGACCTCCGACGAATGGATCGTCAAGCGTACCGGCATCCAGGAGCGCCGGATCACCGAAACCCCCACCTACATCATGGCCCAGCGGGCCGCTGAGGCAGCGCTGGAAAATGCCGGCCTCCAGCCGGAGGACATCGACCTCATCCTCTGCACCACCGTTTCCAGCGACTTCATCACCCCCTCCATGGCCTGTGTGATTCAGGGACGGCTGGGTGCAAAGAACGCCATTGCCTTTGACATCAACGCTGCCTGTGCAGCCTTTGTCTATGCACTGGACATGGCCAATATGTATCTGCAAAACGGATACCGCCACATTCTGATTGTCTCGGCAGAAAGCCTCTCCAAGATCACCGACTACACCGACCGCAGCACCTGCGTGCTCTTCGGCGATGCCGCCGGTGCCTGCATCGTGGGCCAGGGCGAGGGCCGCTTTGTGTCCAGCCTCGGCTGTGACGGCACCGGAGCCGGTTCCCTCTTTGCCCGGCAGCACAAAAACGACATTCCCTTTGTCCAGGTACAGGATCCCCAGGAGATCGACCACTTCCCCGACGCCCGGGACGGCGCCATCTATATGGACGGCCGGGAGGTCTACAAGTTTGCCGTGAACGCCATGGCCAAGGCCCTGACCGAGGCCAGCCACAAGTTCGGCATGGAGCCGGCGGAGCTGGACCTCATCGTCCCCCATCAGGCCAACCTGCGGATCATCCAGTCCGCAGCCAAGGAGCTGGGCCTGCCGCTGGAGCGCTTCTTTGTCAACATCGACAAGTGCGGCAACACCTCCTCCGCCTGTATTCCGGTGGGCCTGGACTCCCTCAACCGGGAAGGCCTGCTGAAGCCCGGCTGCCGTGTGGGCCTGGTGGGCTTCGGCGCCGGTCTGGTTTACGGCGGCTGTGTATTTGAAGTCTGAACCCGTCCGCTTTGGCGGATGTTAGAAAGGATGAATGCATCATGTATCATACCAGAATCACCGAGCTTCTCGGTATCAAGTACCCCATTTTCCAGGGCGGCATGGCCTGGGTGGCAGAGTCCACGCTGGCAGCTGCCGTCTCCAATGCCGGCGGCATCGGCCTGATTGCCGGAGGCTCTGCCCCCGGTGAGGTCATCCGGGAGGAGATCCGCAAGGCCAAGGCTCTGACTGACAAGCCCTTTGGCGTCAACATCATGCTTATGAGCCCCAACGCTGACGACCTGGCCCGCATTGTTGTGGAGGAAGGCGTCGCCGTGGTCACCACCGGCGCCGGCAACCCCGGCAAGTACATGGAGGCCTGGAAGGCCGCCGGCATCAAGGTCATCCCGGTGGTGCCCTCTGTGGCACTGGCCAAACGGATGGAGAAGGCCGGCGCTGACGCCGTCATCGCCGAGGGCACCGAGTCCGGCGGCCACATCGGCTCCACCACCACCCTCTGCCTGGTTCCCCAGGTGGTGGATGCGGTGAAGATTCCGGTGCTGGCAGCAGGCGGCATCGCCGACGGCCGGGGCCTGGCAGCCGCCTTCATGATGGGCGCTGAGGGCGTCCAGTGCGGCACCGTCTTCCTGGCTTCCCCCGAGTGCCAGATCCACCCTACCTACAAGGAAATGGTGCTGGGCGCCAAGGACACCGACTCTGCTGTCACCGGCCTCATCTGCGGCGGCGCACCCTGCCGTCAGGTGAAGAACCGCTACACCAAGAAGGTCAACGAACGGGAAAGAGCCGGCGCCACCTTTGAGGAGATCGAAGAGCTGACCATCGGCTCCCTCCGCCGGGCCGCCAAGGAAGGCGACAAGGAAAACGGCAGCTTCATGGCCGGTCAGATCGCCGGTATGGTGAAGGAGCTGCGTCCGGTTGAGGAGATCATCACCACCATGTTCGCCGAGGCTGAGACCCTGCTGAAGGGCCGGGCTGGCGAAGTCATCCGATAATGGAAAGAAAAGGAGTACCCAATATGGCAAAGACTGCACTGATTACCGGCGCCTCTCAGGGCATTGGCGCCTGCATCGCCAAAACCCTGGCTGCTGACGGCTTCAACATCGCCGTCAACTGCTACAGCCAGAAGGAAGTGGAGGGTGGCGGCATCGCCGTCTGCGAGGCCTGCCGCGCCCTGGGCGTGGAGGCTGAGACCTTTATCTGCGACGTATCCGACTTCGCCGCCTGTGAGGAGATGACCAAGGCCGTCAAGGCCCGGTTCGGCACCATTGACGTGCTGGTCAACAACGCCGGCATCACCCGGGACGGCCTGCTGGTCCGGATGAGCGAGGACCAGTTTGACGCTGTCACCAACGTCAACTACAAATCCGTCTTCAACATGACCCGTCATGTTGGCGCTGTCATGTTCCGCCAGCGGAGCGGCCGCATCATCAACATCTCGTCGGTGGCCGGTGTCTACGGCAACGCCGGACAGATCAACTACTCCGCTGCCAAGGCCGGCATCATTGGCATGACCAAGACCACCGCCAAGGAGCTGGGTTCCCGTGGCATCACCTGCAACGCCGTTGCCCCCGGCTTTGTCCGCACCCCCATGACCGACGTCCTCAAGGAGGAGTACAAGGCTGAAATCCTCAAGCAGATCGCCCTGGGCCGCCTGGGTGAGCCGGAGGACATCGCGGGTGCCGTGGCCTTCTTCGCCTCTGACCGGGCCTCCTATGTCACCGGTCAGGTGCTGGTGGTTTCCGGCGGCATGAGCATGTAACAGAAGTCTGAGAGTGGGAGAAAAATCAATGAGACGAGTTGTAATTACCGGTATCGGTGTCATCAGCCCGGTGGGCAGTGACGTAGATACCTTCTGGCAGAACATCACCGCCGGCAAGCACGGCATCACCCCCATTGACAACCTGGATACCAGCGATCTGGATGTAAAGCTGGCTGCCACCGTCCGGGACTTTGACCCGGTGGGCCGGGGCTGGCTGGAGAAAAAGGAGCTGCGCCGCAACGACCGGTACTGCCAGTTTGCCATTGGCGCTGCCAAGATGGCGCTGGCTGACTGCGGCAGTGACCTCTCCGACCTGGATCCCTACCGGGTGGGCGTCATTGTAGGCAGCGGCATCGGCGGTATGGAGACCTTTGAGGAGACCGCCACCAAGATGATGGAAAAAGGCCCCGGCAAGGTGTCGGTTTTCTTCATTCCCATGATGATTTCCAACATGGCCGCCGGCAACATCTCCATCGCCACCGGCTTCAAGGGCGCCAACTACGCCCCTGTCACCGCCTGTGCCACCTCCGCTCACGCCGTGGGCGAGGCCTTCCACCGGATCAAGGACGGCTACCTGGATGCCTGTGTGGCTGGCGGCGCTGAAAGCGCCATCACCCGGCTGGCCATCGCCGGCTTCAACAACATGGGCGCGCTGTCCCGTTCCACCGACCCCGACCGGGCCTCCATCCCCTTTGACAAGGAGCGGGACGGCTTTGTCATGGGTGAAGGCGCCGGCATCCTCATTCTGGAAGAGCTGGAGCACGCCAAAGCCCGGGGCGCCAAGATCTACGCCGAGATCGTCGGCTACGGCGCCACCGGCGACGCCTACCACATCACCAGCCCCTCTCCCACCGGAGAGGCCGCTGCCAAGGCCATGGAGCTGGCCTTCACCGAGGCAGGTCTGACCGCCGCCGATGTGGACTACATCAATGCCCACGGCACCTCTACCCCCATCAACGAGCGGTATGAGACCATCGCCATCAAGAAGGCACTGGGCGAACACGCTGCCAGCGTGGCGGTTTCCTCCACCAAGTCCATGACCGGCCATATGCTGGGTGCAGCCGGTGCTGTGGAGGCTATTGTCTCGGCGCTGGCCCTGCGGGACGGCATCATCCCCCCCACCGTGGGCTACAAGGTGCCGGACGAGGACTGCGACCTGGACTGCGTGCCCAACGAAGCCAGAAAGGCCCCCATCAAGGTGGCCCTCTCCAACTCCCTGGGCTTCGGCGGCCACAATGCCACCCTGTGCCTGAAGAAATACGAAGGCTGACCTTCACTGGAAAGGATGTACACCCATGTCTGATATGAAACTTTCTGTGGCAGAGATCAAAGAGCTGATGGACAAGATGGCCGAGACCGGCCTGACGGCCCTCCGGCTGCGGGACGGCGAGTTTGCCCTCACCCTCAAAAAGGAGGAGGTCATCCGCGAAGTCGTGGCCCAGCCTGCGGTGCTGCCGGCCATGCCGTCTCTCACCGCCTCTGTCCTCCCTGCCGCTCCGGCAGCTGAGGCAGCTGCACCGGCTGAGAAGCCGGCCCCCGAGGAAGCCGGCAAGGTGGTCAAGTCCCCCATTGTGGGCACCTTCTACGCCGCAGCTGCGCCGGAAAAGCCCCCCTTCGTCACCGTGGGCCAGACCGTCGCCAAGGGCGATGTCCTCTTTATCATCGAGTCCATGAAGCTGATGAACGAGGTACAGAGCGAATTTGACGGCACTGTCAAGAAGATTCTGGTGGAGAATGGCCAGGGCGTGGAATACGGCCAGCCCATTCTCGTCCTGGAATAAGCAGAAAGGAGCGCTTCCCATGGCATTACTCAATCAGGAACAGATCAAGGAAATCATTCCCCATCGGGACCCCTTCCTGCTCATCGATGAAATCGTCGAGCTGGAGCCGGGTGTCCGGGCGGTAGGCAAGAAATACCTCACCGAAGACGACTACTGGTTCAAGGGCCACTTCCCCCAGGAGCCGGTTCAGCCCGGCGTCCTCACCATCGAGATGCTGGCCCAGACCGGCGCTGTCTGCGCCCTCTCCCTGCCCGAGAACAAGGGCAAGATTGCCTTCTTTGCCGGCATTGACAAGGCCCGGTTCCGGGGCAAGGCGGGCCCTGGCGATGTCCTCACCCTGACGGTGGAGGTCACCAAGACGGTCCACGGCATCAGCTTCTGCAAGGGCGTTGCCACGGTGGACGGCAAGAAGATCGTGACAGCGGAGTTTTCCTCTGCACTGGGGGAATAAGGCATGTTCCAGAAAGTCCTTATTGCCAACCGGGGCGAGATTGCGGTCCGCATCGTCCGGGCCTGCCGGGAGCTGGGCATCCGCACGGTGGCGGTCTTCTCTGAGGCAGACCGCACCGCCCTCCACGCCCAGATCGCCGACGAGGCGGTCTGCATCGGCCCTGCCCGCACCGCCGACAGCTACCTGAACATCCGGGCCATTCTGGCCGCCTGCGAACTGACCGGCGCCGACGCCATTCATCCCGGCTTCGGCTTCCTGTCGGAAAACGCTGCCTTTGCCCGGACCTGTGAAAAGTGCGGCGTCACCTTTATCGGCCCCACCCCCGAAGCCATGGAGCTGATGGGCGACAAGGCCACCGCCAAAACCACCATGAAAAACGCCGGTGTGCCGGTGGTGCCCGGCTCTGACGGCCTGGTGACCACCCTGGCCCAGGCCAAGGTCATCGCCGAGGAGGTGGGCTATCCGGTCATGGTCAAGGCTGCTGCCGGCGGCGGCGGCCGGGGCATCCGCAAGGTGGATACCCCCGACCAGCTGGAGGATGCCATCACGGCAGCCAAGCAGGAGGCCAAGAACTTCTTCGGAGACGACGGCGTTTACCTGGAAAAGTTCATCGTCAACCCCCGTCATGTGGAGATCCAGCTGCTGGCCGACAACTTCGGCAACGTGATCCATCTGGGCGAGCGGGACTGCTCCCTTCAGCGCCGCAACCAGAAGGTGCTGGAGGAGTCCCCCTGCCCCATCATGACCCCCTCTCTCCGCAAGGCCATGGGCGAAGCGGCAGTCCGGGCAGCCAAGGCCTGTGGTTACCGCAACGCCGGTACAGTGGAATTCCTGCTTTCCGGCAAGGATTTCTACTTTATGGAGATGAACACCCGGATTCAGGTGGAGCACCCCATCACCGAGATGGTCACCGGCGTCGACCTGGTCAAGCGCCAGATCCGCATCGCCGCCGGCCTGCCGCTGGAGCTGAAGCAGTCCGACATCGTCCTCCACGGCCACGCCATTGAATGCCGGATCAACGCCGAAACCCCGTCCCTGAACTTCCGTCCCTCCCCTGGCCGGGTGCAGGGACTCCATATGCCCGGCGGCCCCGGTATCCGCATTGATTCCGCCATGTATCAGGGCTTTGAGATCACCCCCTACTACGACTCGATGATCGCCAAGCTCATCGCCTACGCCCCCACCCGGGAAGAGGCCTTCATGAAGATGAAATGGGCGCTGGCAGAATTTTTGGTGGAAGGTGTTGACACCAACATCGATTTTCAGTTAAACTTGATTAAGGACCCCGATGTGGAGGCTGGCGCCTATGACATCGGCTTTCTGGGCCGGCATCCTGACCTGATTCCCAAAGGGCCAGCGGTCTGACCGGTACCCCCGGTACCAAAGGTACCCCGGCACCACAGGTACCCCGGTACCCAGGGCATTTCTGAAAAGGCCGGTAGCCCACGGCCGGAAAGGCGTGATCTGAAACAATGCTGGAAGATTTATTCAAGGTCGTCAAATCCCGACTGGATTACGACAGCAGGACGGCCTCCGGAGAGGAAGGATCCGATTCCCGGCCCCGGATTCCCAAAAATCTGCTGTTCAAATGCCCCCGCTGCCAGAACGTCATGTTCATGGACGATTTCAATGCAAACCTGAAGGTCTGTTCTGCCTGCTCCTATCACTCCCGCATCTCCTGTCAGGAGCGGCTGGAGCTGACGGTGGACAAGGACAGCTTTGTGGAATATGACAAAGGGCTCACCACCCTCAATCCCCTGGACTTTGAGGGATATGAGGAAAAGGTGGCCGAAGCCCAGGAAAAAACCGGCCTCACCGAGGCGGTCATTACCGGAGAATGTACCATCCGCACCCGGAAATGCGTGATTGTCATTATGGATTCCCGGTTCATGATGGCTTCCATGGGTTCGGTGGTGGGTGAGAAGATCACCCGCGCCTTTGAACGGGCTACCGAAAAGCGTCTGCCGGTGGTGCTCTTTGCGGCATCCGGCGGCGCCCGGATGCAGGAGGGCATCATCTCCCTGATGCAGATGGCCAAGACCTCCGCTGCTGTGGCCCGTCACAGCGATGCCGGACTGCTGTACATCACCGTTCTCACCGACCCCACCACCGGCGGTGTCACCGCCTCCTTTGCCTCGCTGGGAGACATCATCATCGCCGAACCCAAGGTGCTCATCGGCTTTGCCGGCCGCCGGGTCATTGAGGGCACCATCCGCCAGCGGCTGCCCGACGACTTCCAGTCGGCGGAGTTTTTGCTGGAACACGGATTCGTCGACATGATCGTCCAGCGGGTCAACCTGCGGAAAACCATCTCCAAGCTTCTGAAGGCCCATCTGCCGGATCAGAAGCTGGAAGCCTGACGGAAAGGAGTGTCTGCCCATGGGAAATCTGACTGCCTGGGAGCGGATGGAGCTGATCCGCCACAAGGGACGCCCCACCGTCCGGGACTACATCCCGATGATCTTTGACGAGTTCTATGAGATGCACGGAGACCGCTGCTACGGAGACGACGCTGCCATTGTAGGCGGCATCGCCCGGGTACACGGCATCTCCATCACCGTGCTGGGCCAGGTCAAGGGCCACGACCTGGAGGAAAACAAGAAGACCAACTTCTCCTGCCCCCACCCGGAGGGCTACCGCAAGGCTCTGCGGCTGGCCAAGCAGGCCGAGAAGTTCGGCCGGCCCATTGTCTGCTTTGTGGACACCCCCGGCGCCTTCTGCGGCGTGGCCGCTGAGGAACGGGGCCAGGGCGAGGCCATCGCCCGCAACCTGATGGAGTTTTCCCGGCTCAAGGTGCCGGTCATCTGCATCGTGCTGGGTGAGGGCGGTTCCGGCGGCGCACTGGCGCTGGGGGTCTGCGACGAGCTGGCCATGCTGGAGAATGCCCTCTACAGCGTCATCTCTCCCAGAGGATTTGCCAGTCTTCTCTGGAAGGACGCCTCCCGGGAGAAGGAGGCAGCCGACCGGATGCGGATGACTGCCGAGGATTTACAGGCCTTCGGCGTCTGTGATGCCATCATCCCGGAGCCCGCCGGTGGAGCCCATGTAAACCCCCAGGTCATGGCCGGAAACATCGCGGACTATATTTTAATGGCTCTGCAAAAATTAACGCAAAAAAGTGTTGCAAATTTACTGGAAGCACGATATAATAAATTCAGAAAAATCGGCGTGTTTCAGGAATCCGCCGCCGTTCAAAACGGCGATTCCCAGAAGCCCGAAGATTTTGAACTGTAAGCGGGACAGATACGCCCCTGCTTAAAATCGTAAGGAGGAAATACCCATGATTTTTGACAAAGTGAAAGACATTCTGGTGGACCAGCTGGACTGTGAAGAGGACAAGGTGACCATGGAAGCATCCATCACCGATGATCTGGGCGCTGACTCTCTGGACATCGTGGACCTGGTTATGTCTCTGGAAGAGGAGTTCGACGTGGAGATTCCCGACGATCAGGTGGAGAACATCAAGACCGTTGGTGATATCGTCAAATATATCGAAGACAAAGTGGAGTAATCCATCTGCTTCCTGGGGACGGCCCGACGGCTGTCCCCTTTTGCTATATCTGCCACAATTCCATGAAAGGATGATATGCCGTGACAAAACAAAATCTGCTGGGCGGCCTGCTGGCAGCCACCCTGCTGCTGGCCAGCTGTCAGGACTCCGCCGGCTTCCCCCAGAGTCCCCCTGCCCCGTCCTCCCAGCCGGAGGAAAGCAAGGTTCCCGTCTCCTCCAGCGTCAGCGAAGAAACGGCCCAGCCTGAAACGGATTCCTC
>CALXFL010000027.1 GCA_944387515.1 uncultured Clostridia bacterium | reverse complement strand
TTGCTCTCAATAGCAGATTCTTTCTGCCGGCTGGAAACATGGGTGTAGATCTGAGTGGTATTCAAATTTACATGCCCCAGAATCTCCTGTAAAACACGGATATCAACCTCTCCATATTGATACATCAGTGTAGCGGCAGTATGACGTAGCTTATGCGTGGAAAATCCCATTCCACTTAATCCAGCTTTTTCCAGCTGTTCAGTTACCAGCTGCTGAACCCGGCGCTGCCCAAGACGTTTGCCATTTCGATTGAGAAATAAAGCGTTTTTATCTACAATCTGTGGCAGTTTGCCGCGATCCGGCAGATATTGTGCAATAGCCTGCAAACAGGCATCGTTGAGATATAACTGCCGTTCTTTGTTACCTTTGCCGATAACAGTCAAGGTGTTGCCAGAAATGCTGCTAAGGTCTAAACCTGTTAACTCAGAAAGCCGCATACCACAGTTGAGAAATAATGTAATCATGCAGAAGTCTCGCGTATAGAAAGGATCATTGGTATCGAAGCTGTGTAGCAATTCGAAAGACTGTTCCAAAGACAGGTGCTTTGATAAGGTTTTAGCTTTTGCAGGCTGTTCCAAATGTTCCATCGGATTATTTTTTAGAATACCAGCATTGTTGGTAAGGTATTTAAAAAAGGTACGCAGTGAAGAGACCTTACGGCAACGGGTTGTTGGCGTATTGCGGCGTTTCTGATAAGTAAAATTAAGGAAACCATAAGCATCAGACAGTGTAATGCTACGGATCAGATCCAGATCTACGTCAGAAATATCGATTTGCTCAAATGGAACAGATGGAGCTAATTTGCGTTGCTGCTTTATGTAACGAAAAAAGCAGCGCAGATCCAGATAGTAATTTTCCACAGTTAACGGCGAACGTCCCTTGATGGTAAGCAGATAAAAGAGAAAGTCCCGCAATGCAGGAGGCGCAGAAGAATAATCACTTGGTTCATAAGACATAGAAAAAGCTCCTTTCGATAAAAAATGACGTTTTGGAAAGAACGTCAATGATCTAAGATCCCAATTTCCGTTATTCTATTTCGCAAAATAGATATTTTGCGAAATAGAATCTCTGAAAATAGTATATCACATCTTTCCGCATATAGCAAGCCTTTACGGACAGCATTTTCTTGATATGTATGTATGTGAAATCTACAGGATGAATTGGCATAACAGATTCCGATATTGCTTGTTCTGTTTTTCATTTTTATCACCATCGTTTTTGGCTTGATGCTTGCTGAGTCTGGTTCTCAGTTCTTGTTTTCTTGTTTGCCCATAACTTTTGACCCCAACATCTTCCAGCACCGTTTTTCAGACTTTTTGTAGAATCAAATCGATCAGAGGTATCGTTTTTAAAAAACCGAAAGGCTGGAAAGCCTAAGTGTATTTTTGAAATGAGAGTTTTATTCAACTCATTCCTCTAATCAGGACTTCTATTCGGCGTTCTAGGTAGTGCAGGTTTAAAAGAAATTTTGAGCAACAGTCTTATCTTGTGACCAAAGAATCTAATCAAAAATTTATAGTTACCGGTTCAATACGAATTCAACTCTGAAGGCTAACTTTTTATACCGATATTTATAAAGTTATAATAAATGTTATTTTAGACAATAAAAACAGCTGAAAGAGGTTCACTCCCCCTTCAGCTGTTTACAGTTAAGATCAACCTTCCAAAATCTTCAGCAGCATCTCCCGCATAATAGCCGGATTGCCTTTGCCCTTGGAAACCTTCATGCACTGTCCTACCAGGAAGCCCAGTGCGTTAGTTTTGCCACCACGATAATCGTCAATGGATTTCTGATTGGCTGCTACTACCTGATCCACAATGGCCTGAAGTGCATCTGTATCAGACACCTGTTCCAAGCCTTTTTCCTTGACAATCTCACCAGCCGTCTTACCGGTTTTCAGCATCTCTTCAAAGACAGATTTGGCAACAGAACTGGAAATTTTATTGCCCTCTGTAAGTGCAATCAGATCTGCCAGAGCGGGCGCAGAGATTCCCAATTCTGCAATGGTTTTGCCGGTCTCATTGGTCAGACGGGAAATATCACCCAGAATCCAGTTGCTGGCATTCTTGGGCTTGACCTTATTCAAAGCAGTCAGTTCTTCAAAGAAAGCAGCCTTTTCCTGCTGATCCACCAGCAGATGTGCATCCTCTTCCGGCAGGCCGAAATCCTTCATGTAACGAACCAGTTTCTTGTTGGGCAACTCAGGAATGGTAGCCTTGATTGCAGCCAATTCCGATTCCTCCAACACGATGGTAGACAGGTCAGGCTCCGGGAAATACCGGTAATCCTGGGCATCTTCCTTGCTTCTCAGCAGAACATTTTCACCCTTGGCATCGTCCCAACGGCGAGTCTCCTGAGAAATGGTGCCGCCAGCCTCCAGAACCTCAATCTGCCGGGCTGCCTCATAATCAATAGCCCGAACAGCGCCGCTGAAGGTATTGACGTTCTTCATCTCCACACGGGTACCAAAAGGTTCTCCGGGCTTGTGAACAGATACGTTGATGTCGCAGCGGATAGAGCCTTCCTGCATCTTACCGTCGGAAATGCCCAGGTAAATCAGAATAGAGCGAATGGTATCCAGGTAAACCTTAGCTTCCTTGGAGCTGCGAAGATCCGGCTCAGAAACAATCTCTATCAGCGGTACGCCACAGCGGTTAAAGTCTACCAAAGTACCGGAAAAACTGTCGTCATGAATCAGCTTACCAGCATCTTCCTCAATGTGAATACGGGTAATGCCAATACGGCGCTCCTCGCCGTCCACCAGAATATCCAGGTGGCCATGCTCACAGAGCGGGATATCATACTGGCTGATCTGGTAGGCCTTGGGCAGGTCGGGATAAAAATAGTTTTTCCGGTCCTGCTTACAAACTGGATTGATGGTGCATCCCAGTGCATAGCCCATTTTCACGGCATACTCTACTACCTTGCCATTAAGGGTAGGCAGTGTTCCAGGCATACCCATGCAAACCGGGCAGCACTGAGAGTTGACTTCAAGACCAAATTCATTCTTGCAGCTGCAATAAATCTTGGTTTTGGTATTCAGCTCGGCGTGGACCTCCAGGCCGATAATTACTTCATATCCTTTATAATCCATTTTACCGTCTTCCTTTCTTCACATCTGTCAGCAGATTGCCTGATCCAGATCAAAGCCACCCACCAGATTTTCATAAGCAGCAGCGGTGTTGAACAAAGTCTGTTCGCTGAACTTGCTGCCAATCAGCTGGCAGCCAATGGGCAGATTTTTGCTGTCCCGTCCACAGGGAATGCTGATAGCAGGCAGACCGGCAATATTGACCGTGACGGTGAGAATATCGTTCATGTACATCTTGATCTGATCGTTGATGTTTTCTCCCAGTTTAAATGCAGTGTCAGGCGCAGTGGGGGTAAGAATCACATCGCAGGACTGGAAAGCCTGACGGAAACGATCCTGAATCATCAGCTGGGTGAACTTGGCCTTTTTATAGTAAGCATCATAATAGCCGGAAGACAGCACATAGGTACCCAGCATGATCCGGCGCTTGACCTCTGCACCAAAGCCTTCACTGCGGGTGTTTTCGTAAAGCTCCTCCAGGTTCTTGTACTCAGCAGCACGGAAACCATACTTGACGCCGTCAAACCGGGCCAGGTTGGAAGATGCTTCAGCAGATGCAATGATATAGTAAGCAGCCAGCGCATAACTGGTGCTGGGCAGAGAAATCTCTACCAATTCAGCGCCCATCTTTTCATATTCCCGGGCAACGTTCATCACAGATTCCCGAACTTCAGCGGCAACACCTTCACCGAAATATTCCTGAGGAATACCGATTTTCAGGCCCTTTACAGAAGGCTGCATACCCGCAACAAAGTCAGAATAGCTGCGGCGGGCAGTGGTGACATCGTGGGGATCCTGTCCACAGATAATGGAGTAAAGCAATGCTGTATCCGATACACTGCGAGCCATAGGGCCAATCTGATCCAAAGAGGAAGCGAAAGCTACCAGGCCATACCGGGAAACGGAGCCGTAAGTGGGTTTCAGGCCAACTACACCACAGTAAGAAGCGGGCTGACGGATAGAACCGCCAGTATCAGAACCCAGTGTAACAATGGCTTCGCCAGCTGCAACAGCAGCAGCAGAACCACCGGAAGAACCACCGGGTACCCGCTCCAAATCATGAGGATTGCGGGTCTTCTGGAAATAGCTGGTTTCAGTAGAGGAACCCATGGCAAATTCGTCCATGTTCAGCTTGCCCAGGCAGACATAATCAGCAGCCTGAAGCTTTTCAATAACAGTTGCATTATAGGGCGGGACAAAATTGCCCAGCATTTTGGAAGCACAGGTAGTGCGGATGCCCCGGGTGCAGATATTGTCCTTGATGCCCAACGGAATACCGGCCAGCGGAGAAAGAGACTCACCAGCAGCCAACTTGGCGTCTACCTTTGCAGCCTGTGCCAGCGCACCTTCTTCGTCCACAGTCAAATAAGCACCAATTTCCTTGTCCCGGCTGGCAATCCGGTCCAATACGGAGCGGGTCAGCTCTACGCTGGAAATTTTCTTATGGGCAATCATTTCCGACAGCTCAGTTGCTGTCATCCGATACAGTTCCATCGATATTGTTCCTCCATTAGTCAACCATTTTCGGTACAACGATACAGCCAGCCTGTACCTCAGGCGCATTTTTCAGCAGTTCATCACGGGTGAAGTGATGTTCACTGACATCTTCCCGAAGCTGCATGGGGTTGTCCGGATCAATGAGGGGGCCGCTGGCATCCAGATCGGGCAGCTGTTCCACCATTGCCACAATCCGTTCCATCTCGGCCTGATATTTGACTTCTTCTTCAGGAGAAAACTTCAGTCTGGACAGCTTGGCCAGACGTTTCAGATCCATATCCATGTCGTATCCTCTCTTTATTGAAAAATATTTATGCAAGCAGAGCTTTCAGCTCATCCTCAGTGAGAATGGGAATGCCCAGCTGCTGTGCTTTGGTAAGTTTGCTGCCGGCATCTTCACCGGCCAGCAGATAATCGGTCTTTTTGGAAACCGAACCCGTCACCTTTCCACCGTGACTTTCGATGAGAGCCTGCGCCTCTTTTCGGGAAAGATTGGGTAAGGTCCCTGTAATGACAAAGGTTTTGCCTGCCAGACTGGTGCCGGCCCGCTCCACCTGTTCGGTCATGTTGACGCCTGCTTCCTTCAGCTGAAGGAGAAGCGCCGCTGTTTCAGGCTGAGCGAAGTACTCCACAACACTTTCAGCCATGGTTTCTCCAAAACCATCCAGCGAGGCGATATCCTCCACTGAGGCCTTGGAAAGTGCATCCATCGTCTCAAAGTGTGCAGCCAACAGCTTGGCAGCCTTTTCTCCAATACCCCGGATACCCAATCCAAAAAGCAGTTGAGAAAGATTGTTCTGCCGGCTCTTGTCAATAGATGCAATAAGATTCTGAGCAGACTGCTGTCCCAATCCATCCAACTCAGCCAATTGCTGAGGATCCAGGCTGTACAGATCGGCAGAGGAATGAATCAGCTGATGATTCAACAGCAATTCCACCAAAGCCGGTCCCAGGCCTTCAATATTCATGGCATTACGGCTGGCAAAATGGATAATATTCCGTTGTACCGTAGCGGGACAAGCCGGGTTGACACAGCGGATGACCGCTTCTTCTGGATCCCGGACCGTTTCACTACCGCAGACTGGACAATGGGATGGTATCAAATACGGTACGCTGTCCGGTTGATGTTCCAGACTTTTCAGCACTTCAGGAATGATTTCCCCTGCCTTCCGCACCAGAATTTTATCCCCGATACGGATATCCTTTTCGGCAATAAAGTCCTGATTGTGCAAGACAGCCCGACTGACAGAGGTACCCGCCAGAATAACCGGATCAAAAACAGCTGTAGGTGTAAGAGCTCCTGTTCGGCCCACTTGGATTTCAATGTTCCGAAGAATTGTCTCTTTTTCCTCAGGAGGGTATTTGAAGGCTACCGCCCATCGAGGAAATTTAGCGGTAGAGCCAAGCTGTTCCCGTTGAGCAAAATCATCCACCTTGATGACGGCACCATCGATATCACAGGGATAGGAGAGTTTGTCTCTTCCGATCCGTCGGATTTCCTCGATCACCTGATGGAAATCTTCATAACGTGGATATCCGGGAGAAACAGGAAATCCCAATGTTTGGAGATAATCCAGAGATTCTTTATGAGAAGTCAGAACCTTCCCCTCGATCTGCTGAATGTTGAAGACGAAAATAGACAGCTTCCGGTCAGCGGTCACCCGGGGATTTTTCTGCCGCAGACCGCCAGCTGCTGCATTGCGCGGATTCTTGAAGGGCTCCTCTTCCCGCTCCAGCTGCTGACGAACCAATTCACCAAAAACCGCACGGGACATATAGACTTCACCCCGCACCTCCAAAAAGGGCAAAGGTTCTGGCAGCTGCCGGGGAATGTCTAGAATCGTCATCAGGTTAGCGGTAACATCTTCTCCAACGAAACCATTTCCCCGGGTAGAACCCCGGGTAAAAAGCCCATTCCGATATTCCAACGATACCGAAAGCCCGTCTATCTTGGGTTCCACTACATACCGGGGATTGGAAACTGCCGCTTCACAGCGCTGATGAAAAGCCCAAAGCTCCTCCTCACTGAATACATCCTGCAAGCTTCCCATCTGAACTATATGGGTTACCTTGTCAAAGGTTGTCAGAATGGCATCTCCTACCCGCTGTGTAGGAGAGCGGGATGTCACCCAATCCGGATGTGCCTCCTCTATCTGCCGGCATTGCTGCATCATCTGATCATATTCATAATCCGTGATCTGAGGTTCATCCATTGTATAATACAGTATGCTGTGATGATTCAGCGTATCCACCAGCCGTTCATAGGCGGTTTTTTCATCGGGCATCACGACACCTCCGTTTTCTGAATATCGGCCTGGTACAATCCTTCACTTTTTAAACCTGTTCTTTATGAAGCTTTACACCAGTACCTTTAATTATACCACAATTATCAGGAAAATGGAAGTTTAAAGAAAGATATGAAATTAAAATTCCAGATTCAGTTTCTTGCCGCTGGGGACGTATTGTCGCAATTTCACACCACAGTACTGAAAAATCCGCCGGGAAGCCCGGGTGGAATCAGTGTCTGCATATTTATCGCCCCAATAAACCACTTCGCGAATTCCACTCTGTACAATGGCCTTGGCACATTCATGACAGGGAAACAGCGTGACATAAATGGTTGTACCCTTGAGAGAACCGCCGTCATTATTGAGAATGGCGTTAAGTTCTGCATGACAGACATAAGCATACTTGGTATCCAGCAGTGATCCTTCCCGCTGCCAGGGCATCTCGTCATCACTGCATCCAATGGGCATTCCATTATACCCCACAGAAAGGATTTTATGGTCTGCATTGGCAATGCACGCTCCCACCTGAGTGGAAGGATCCTTACTTCGCTGTGCAGAAAGCATGGCGATCCCCATAAAGTATTCATCCCAGGAAAGATAATCGGTACGTTTCATCTCTTCAGCTCCTTTTCTGAAAACTCAGCAGTTATTTCCTTCAGACGGCAAGCCGCTTCAGCATGCGGCAAAGAAAGCAGTGGAGTCAGCGCCTGAAGAATCCGGTTCGCATCTGGTACAGCAGAGACACCATACCGTCTCAATCCAGCTGAAACCGGCTGAAAATTCTCTCTCTCTTCGGCCAGTTGTTCAGCCAGTTTTTCACCAGGACGGGGATCGGTATAGAGAATTTGAATATCCTGATCCGGAACCAATCCCTGTTCCTCTATAAGCGCACGGGCCAACAGATCAATAGAGAGCTGCTGCCCCATTTCCAGCATGAAGATATCCCTTCCCTGAGAAAGTGCCAATGCGGTCAGTACCAGCGAACCAGCCTGTCCCAGCGTCATAAAGTAACGGCGCATTTCCTTACCGGTAATGGTAACAGGACCACCCAATGTAATTTGCTGCCGGAAGAGCGGGATCACCGAACCGGCAGAATTAAGTACATTTCCAAACCGGACCGCTGAACAACGAAGGCCTTCGGCCTGCCGGCTCAGCGTCAGCAATTCAGCCAACCGTTTGGTACACCCCATGACACTGGACGGCTCCACCGCTTTGTCAGTGGAAATCAGAAGGAAATGTTTGCTTCCCCAATGAGAAGCAGCTTCCAACATCTGCCAGGTGCCAATGACATTGTTGCGAATGGCTTCACCGGGGGCACGCTCCATCAAAGGAACGTGTTTATGAGCAGCAGCGTGACACACAATCTCGGGACGCCAGCGTTCAAAGATTTCTTCCATGCGCTCTTTATCGGCAACAGAACCAATTTCCAGTTCAAGTTTCAACTGAGGATGCTGCTGCCGGAGCCGGTGAAGCAATAAATAGGCGTTGTTTTCATATATATCCACCAGAATCAGACGGCGCGGCGCACAGTATGCCAGCTGCCGGCACAACGTACTGCCAACAGATCCTCCTCCGCCAGTAATCAACACAGTCCGATCAGCGAAGAATTGCTTCACAGCTGCATCTGGTTCCGGAATTTCATCAATCTGACGAAGAATCTGGATGATTCGCTGCTGTTCATCGTGTGGATTCATTTGGATTCCTCCATTTTCCTGTTTTACAGCCTTTATTATACCATGGGACCATCCAAATGAAAAGTGCTGAAACCGACCATCCTGCAATTCCTTCAGGCAAGGAAAAATATTGTAAAGCCGAAGGGTAAAATTTTTCATTCTGTAAATACTAACGTTATGCTCAAAAGGAGTATTACTGCAATATTCCGGAAAGGATTCTCTATGGAAAGAATAAAAGTCCTGCTGATCGGCGGACTGGGTTACGGTTTACTGGAGTGGTGTTGGAGAGGGTATAGCCACTGGACCATGATGATTACCGGAGGTATCTGCCTGCTGGTCTTATATGAGGCTGCTCCCCGATGGCAGGGGGATTACTTGGTCTTTCGCTGTATCAAGGGAGCCATTCTCATTACCTGTATCGAGTTGATGGTAGGTCTGTTGGTCAACCGTACGCTTCACTGGCAGGTGTGGGATTATTCCACTTCCCCCGGAAATCTGTTGGGGCAGATCTGTCCGCTTTATTTTCTGCTGTGGTATTTTCTCTGCTATCCCCTCTTTGGTCTGATTGGTTTTCTTCGCAAAATGTTTCAGCGCAGGACATTGACAGCAAAGGAACAACCTGTCATAATGAAATCAAAGGGGTGATATTATGACTGAAACTGTCAAAAAGCTGTTGGCCCAACGGGCTTTGGAGGTCCGACAATTTTCCTATTCTCCCTATTCCGGATTCGCCGTAGGAGCAGCACTGCTTTGTGGCGACGGCACCATCTTCACCGGCTGTAACGTGGAATCCGCCGCCTATTCCCCCACCAGCTGCGCCGAACGGACGGCACTCTGCCAGGCAGTTTCTGCCGGACACCGGCATTTTCTGGCCATCGCCATTGCAGGCGGTCCCGCCGGCAAACCACCTGTCAGCTACTGCTATCCCTGTGGTGTCTGCCGTCAGATGCTGCGGGAGTTTGACTCTGGAAAGCTGGAAATCCTGCTGGTCAAGACGCCGGAAGACACCACCCTCACCACACTGGCTGAACTGCTGCCCCATAGCTTCTCAGCAGCAGATCTGTAAATCAAGCAAAAAGGAGACACGAAACCGTGTCTCCTTTTCTCATCCCTGCCATCCTCTGGCAGCAGGATCCAACATCTGTGCGCCTATATACAGAAGTGCATTGCAGATAGCCGCTGCAACATTGCTTCCACCTTTACGTCCCATGGCGATAATGGCAGGCACCCCATAAGTTTTGCAGATCTGCCGGAGGTGTTTCTTGCTTTCCTCCACATTTACAAATCCAACCGGTACCCCAATTACCAGAGCGGGGCGCAATCCCTGCTCAATCTGGTTGGCAATCTCCAACAGAGCGGTTGGGGCATTGCCAATTGCCCATATTCCCTGAGGAAAGGTTTGAGCTGCCATTTTGACAGCTGCTACCGCCCGGGTCGTTCCCTCTTCCCGGGCCATTCGGACAACCTCGTCACAGGCGATGAAGCAATGAGCTTCTCCGTCCAATCTTTTCAGAGCAGCAGCACTGATACCTGCTTTGGCCATATTGGTATCGGTGATGATATGGGTGCCGTGAAGCAGTGCAGTGGTTCCCTTCTCAATAGCATCCGGTGTAAAAAAGAGATTTTCTGCGTAATCAAAGTCTGCTGTGGTGTGAATCACCCGTTTGACAACCGGAGCTTGGTCAGAGGGCAGTGAAATTCCTCTTTCCTTCAGTTCTTCCGTGATGATCGCCATACTGGTACGTTCAATGTCCGCAGGCAATGTGTGTTCTACTTTCAATATTCCACGCCCTTTCTTGCCCCGATTCCCCGCTCGTAGGGATGCCGGCAGCAATGCATTTCGGTGCAGTAATCCGCTGCATCCCGCATCCAGTCTGCGGGATCCCGGCCGGTAAGCACCAGTTCCCGTCCTTCCGGTTTCTGATAAACCGCTTCTTTGAGCAGCGCTTCATCTACCATGCCAAGCTGACAGGCAGCACAGGCTTCATCCAGAATCAGCATATCTGCCTGCTTATCCATGGCAATTTTCAGATTATTGTTTTGCAGTACCCTGGTTTCCTCTTTTTCTTCAGGTGTCATCTGAAAGACAAATTTAGTTCCCTGCTTGCCGCGATAGATTTCCGCTCCAAGTTGGGCCAGCAGCGTAATTTCGCCGCTCTCTCCACCCTTGAGGAACTGCACAATGACCACCCGTTTTCCTGCGGCCAGCGCCCGCATCGCCATCCCCATAGCCGCTGTGGTTTTGCCTTTTCCATCGCCCCAATAAAGGTGTATCAATCCTTTTTCCATCTTTCAACGCCGCCTTTCCATCATATCATATATTGCCTCCATGGGAATAGCCCGGCGGATGTCGTCTGCCAACAGGTCAAATTGCTGCTCCTGATAGGCTTCATGGGATATCGGCACTGCCTGTTCACAGGAAATGCCCTTGCAGGCACAGAGGTATTCTGCCAGCTTCTGGGTCAGGCTGCCTGTATCAAACAGGCCATGCAGATAGGTTCCGAACACCTTTCCACTGACACATCCATCTGGCTGGCCGTTTTCCAGGATACAGAACGGCTTACCTTCCACAGTTGTCTTACCGGTGTGGATTTCATAGCCGTCCAGCTCTGCACCGGCAAAATCACTGGCAGTAACCCGTGCTTTGAATCGGGTACGAGTTTTCTGGGCACTGAAAACGGTGTCCACCGGCAGAAGTCCCATTCCATGAAGGGAGCCGCCGCCCTCTGAACCAGCGGGATCAGACAGGGTACGCCCCAGCATCTGATAACCGCCGCAGATACCCATAACTGGAACACCGGCATGAGAAAGCTTGAGGATGGCGGCTTCCAGCCCGCTCTGTCTGAGCCAGAGCAGATCTGCCAGAGTGCTTTTGGTACCGGGGAGAATGACCAGATCCGGCTTTTCCAACTCCTGTACACTCTGTACATACCGTACCCCGATAGCCGGATGCTGGTCAAGCATGGAAAAATCAGTGAAATTGGAAATACGAGGCAGCCGGATAACCGCAACGTCCAGCGGCTTTTTCACGTCCTTCTCCTCCAAACAACTGGCCAGAGAATCCTCGTCATCCAGATGCACCGGCAAATAAGGCACTACTCCCAGTACCGGAATCCCGGTCTTTTCCTCCAATGTCACCAGACCCGGGCGAAGAATGAATTCATCGCCCCGGAATTTATTGATGATCATGCCGCCGATACGGGCCCGCTCTTCCGGCTCCAGCAGTGCAACCGTTCCGTAAAGTTGGGCGAAAACACCGCCCCGGTCAATGTCTCCCGCCAGCAGCACCGGTGCATCCACCAGCTCCGCCAGTCCCATATTGACAATATCGTTGCTGCGGAGATTGATTTCTGCTGGGCTACCTGCTCCTTCAATGACGATCACGTCGCTTTCCTGGGCAAGGCTTTCATAAGCATCCAGAATCTCCGGAATCAGTTCCCGTTTCATCCGGAAATAGTCTGCTGCGCTCATCTGTCCCCGGACTTCACCCCGTACAATCACCTGACTGCCAATATCGCTGGAAGGCTTGAGCAGAATGGGATTCATCCGCACATCTGGCTCACGACCAGCAGCCTGCGCCTGCACCACCTGTGCCCGGCCCATTTCCAGGCCATCCCGGGTCACATAGCTGTTCAAAGCCATATTCTGACTTTTAAAGGGTGCTACCCGCAAACCGTCCTGAGCAAAAATCCGGCAGAGGCCTGCACACAGCAGGCTTTTTCCTGCGCCCGACATGGTACCCTGAACCATAATGCATCTTGTTTTTTTCATGAAAGCACCTCCCGCAGTGCCTGAATCAGTTGTAGATTTTCCTCATGTGTCCGTATGGCGGTACGATACCAGCCCTCATGGAGTCCAGCATAATTCGCACAGCTTCGAAGCAGGATTCCTTTTTGCCTTAGTGGCTCAATCAACGGCACCGGACAGAAAAAAAGCAAATAATTAGCTTCCCCAGGCAGGACCCGCAGACCCAGTGCCTTCAGCTGTTGCTGTAAAAACGGCCGCTCTGTCTGTATCAGACTGCGTAACCTGGCTACATATTCAGTTTCTTCCAATGCGGCTTCGCCCGCAGCCTGTGCCAGAGAAGAAACTGCCCAGGGCTGGCCCGCCTGAGCCAACTGCTGCAAAAAACCGGAATCTGCACACAGGGTATATCCCAGCCGTACACCAGCTATGCCATACAGCTTGGTAAATGCCTTCAGGAGCATCATGTTCGGATATTCCACAAGCCACTCTTTCAGCGTATGCTCTTCAGGCAGATCAAGAAAATCGCCAAAGCATTCGTCCACAACCAGTAAGGCTTCGCACTGGCGGCACCTGTTTGCTACCCGCATAAGAAAGGAGCGGGGGGAGGTCAATCCGGTGGGATTATTAGGCTCGCAGAGAAACACCATATCGATTCCCGGAACAATGACCTCGAGAAAATCCTCTCCTATCCGGAAATCCTGTTCCTGCTGAAGGTAGTACCGCTCTACCTGACAGCCCCACGCTGTCAGGGCAGCTTCATATTCTCCGAAGGTTGGAGCGGTCAGCAGTGCACGTTCAGGCTTTTTCGCCAGAACAGCCCGAAAAATCAGATCTGCCGCGCCATTACCGCAGAGTATCCATTCCTCAGAAACGCCTTCATGCATAGCAATCTTCCGGCGGAGACTGCGACAGAGAGGATCCGGATACCGGTCTGCGACGGCAGCAGCCGACTGGATGGCATTCTGAATTCCCTGTGGGACACCCAAGGGACTGACATTTGCGGAAAAATCCAATGGCGATTTATGATATTCAGCCTGATATCCTGCCCAATCTCCACCATGTACCAGGATCGGAACACCCTGATGTGTTTCCTTCATGTGCTTTCCTCCATTGTCAACTGATTTCAGAACAGACTGCCGCTCAACAGCCAGATCAGTCCCTGCCGGATCACCAGGCCCAGAATCAACCCGGCAATACTAGCTGTAATCATCATTCGATTGGTGCGCAGAATATCCGCTGTTTCAATCTCCCGAAGAGGATCACCAATCCACGGTTTTTCTACCGGCTTTCCAAAATACACCGCTGGTCCGGCAAGCTGCACTCCCAATGCACCGGCACAGGCTGATTCTGTCTGGGCAGAGTTGGGGCTTGCATGTTTGCGGCGGTCACGCCGCCAGATTTTCCAGGCACCTTTCAGGCTGCCTCCTGCCAACGGTGCTGTTAAAATCCAGATCAGGGCTGCTAACCGGGAGGGCAGGTAGTTTGCCAAGTCATCCAGCCGGGCAGCTGCCCAACCGAAATACCGGTACCGGTCATTTTTATAGCCCACCATACTGTCCATGGTATTGATGGATTTATAGGTCAGCGCCAGAGGAGC
>CALXFL010000026.1 GCA_944387515.1 uncultured Clostridia bacterium | reverse complement strand
AGCACACCCGAAAGGGTGTGCTTTTAGCTTTTGAAGGGAATATGTCTGTTTATCGCTGCGGAGCGTTCTCATTCCGTCAACATCGCCTGCTCCCTCTGAGGCTCCCGCCGGATGGCGTATTCCAGCGGATAGGCGTTGAAGGGCGAGAAGTCGGGGAAGCTGCCATTGTTCACCTGCTGTTCCAGCACCTTGATGTAAGAGCTGCACCCATTCCGCCGCAGGAAGTCGTACGCCCGGTTGAGGGTGTGCCGGTCCTGGGACAGGACGATGGTCTGGAAGACAAAGGGGATGGCTGCCTGAACTACCGCATCCAGGCCCACTTTGCGGATACTTCCGTCCTTCTGGCGGACATACCGGTCGTCGAACATCTGCCCGGCCAGGGTGAAGTACCGGTCCGGCTCTTCTGCGTCCAGACAGATGGCAATTTCCACCTCCTCGTAGGAGCGGGCGGGGTCATTCACGGCGTCAAAGTACCGGGAGAAGGCGATGTGGTTGCTGGCTTCGCCATAGTCCACTTCCATCAGCTTCTGGAACCACTCCCGGGCCTCTTCCAGCCGGTCCAGATTGATGCAGGCGTTGGCGGTGTTGCGGTAGATCATCGACAACCGGGGGCAGCCGCCCTCCTGAAGCTGGCGGGAGATGTCCAGAATCTCCTCGTACATATCATTCTGGATGTAGGTGTTGTAAAGGGTGGAGAGGATCCGGTTGGTAATTTTCCGGGCGGCATCCGGCTGGAGCTGGTAACGGCCATCCTCGCCCCGGACGATGCCTGCCTCCTCGTGGATCAGGGCCAGCGCCTTGTCCCGGGTGGCGTAGCCGCTGGCATACTGGTTGATGAGCAGGGTGCGGATCCGCTGGTTTTTGGGAAACCGCTCCAGGGCGATTTCCAGCAGTGCCTGGCGGATGGTGGGCAGATCCATGGCCTCGCAGATCTGGCTGACGGCGACATATTCTGACTCGCTCAGGTATCCGGCCATCACGACCTCCTCTAAGAAGTCCACAAACTGGTCGGTGCGGTTCTGTTCCTGAAGCTCCCGCAGCCGGGCAATGGCACTTTTGCCGGAAAAGGGGATATCCTTCCGGGCCCGGGCGAACAGCTCCTTGACGTTCAGGTGGGTGCCCGGGTCGGTCAGGCCGACGGCCTTGAGCCGCTCCTTCAGCCGGGCATTTTCCACCGTCAGGTTTTGGATTTGCCGCTTCTGGTCGTCCTCATCCTGGGTCAGGAGCTCCTGGATGCTCACCGGCAGGTCGGGGAAGTAGTCGTGGACCGAGTTGTCCGGCACCGACGGGGACTGCTCCCGCAGCTGAAAGGCCTCCACCATCTTTTTGTGGACCTGGTGGGAGCTGAAGACATCGTCTGAGTAGAGAATCACCTGATAGGCCGCCGTGTCAAATGGAATCTGGTAGTCCTGGTGGCAGATCAGGACGGTGCGGCTCTTGGTGAGGACATGACGGATACCCAGTTCGTAGAAGACGTTGGCATTGCCGCCGGTCAGGTCGGCCACCACCATGTCGGCCCCTGCCAGGTTGAGAATGATGTTGCGGGTGATATTGCCGGGAGTGGCCTCGTGGTCCTCCCGGATGGCCTCGTAGCCGGCCGCAGCTGCCGCCGGGCAGATGATGCTGCGGAAGACGCCCTCAAACCGTTCCCGGCGCTCGGGGTCGTTTCCACCATAGGGCATGATGACATAACATTTTTTCGGCATAAGCTGCTCCTTTCGGCAACATGGGGTCAGGGTGCGAGAAGGGTGGGAGGCGCTTCCAGCGCCGGCAGTGTCCGGCAGATCCGGTCATAGACCAGATACTGTCCTGTCTGCTCCGCCGGAAGGTACCGGCGGTTTTCGGTGTTTTCCGGCTGGCGGGGATGCTGCTCCTCTCCCCGATAAATCCAGATGTAGAAGTGGCGCAGAGCGGCCATCCGCTCCTCCTGGGAGAGGGCGGCAAACTCCTTGAGGGAGCAGAGTCCTTCCTCTGACAGGCTCTCAAAGGCTTCCGCCACCGCCGGATTGTCCGCTTGTTCGGCGATGACCGCCGCCAGGTCGGGAGCCTCGGTCCGCAGCTTCAGCGCCACCAGAAGCCGGCCGGCGTCGTCTGCCGCTTCTCCGCCTGCCTCCATGGCGTCCCGGTAAAGCCGGGCTGCCTCCTTTTCGTCCGGCTGGACACCCAATCCCATGGCGGTGAGCCAGCCCTTTGCAGTGAGGGCTTCGGGACGGTTGTCATCCTTCAGTGCGTCCCACAGGGCGGTATAGTCTCCCTGGCGGCAGGCGTCCGCCAAGACGGTGCTGGCCGGGATGGGAGCGGGGGGCTCCTGCTGCCAGAGAACCAATCCGCCCACTGCCAGCAGACCAGCGGCACCAGCTGCCGCCAGTCCGGCCCTCAGCCGCCGCCGGGGTGTCAGAGGCCGTAGGGCCTCCCATTGAGGGTAGAAAAGGGCGCTCGGTTCCAGCAGGTGGTTCTCCCGGATCAGGGCAGCGGCCTGTTCAGGGGTGTAGTCCCGGGAGATGGTCACCCACTGAACACAGCTGGTCTGGGCCTGCATCCAGGGGTTGAGACGGCAGTTGTCCAACCGGACGAAAACGATCGGCCGGTGGAGCTCCCGGGCCCGGGCTAACTCCTGCTGGCAGTTGGCCGACCGCTGGAAGGCGGCCGAGACAAAGCAGAGCACCCCGCTGCTGGCGGTGAGGTGGTCGGAGATAACCTCGTTCCACTCCCGGCCCGGCTGGATGCGGCCGTCGTACCAGAAGCGCAGGCGCTGCTGGGTATAAAGAGCCGCCAGGATATCCAGCACCCGGGCGGCGTTGCGGTGAGCGTAGCTGATGAAGAAAAAGGCTTCCTTGCCCTCGTAGGGGGGCGGGCGGTGATGACTCATTTTGATCCTCCCTGTTGTTCATCCAGAGAAAGCAGCTCAGGCTTCCGCTCCGGCCATTTCCGGTGAAGGGCGCCGCCTCCGGTGAGGGAGGTAATCCAGTCCGGGAGAACGCCGGGCGCTTCCAGCTCGCTCAGGGGCATCTGGGGCAGTGCCGACAGATGGAGCCGGGCCGCCGGCAGCTCCAGCGTCAGGGGGGAGAGGAAGACGGCGGCTGCCGGGCGGCCACTGGTGGTGACGGTGCAGAGCAGCTCCCGCATGGTCTCCTGTTGCAGGAAAGCGTCGGAAATACAAAGCAGCACCATTCCGGCCTTTTGAAGCCGGGCCGCCCGCTCCTGGGCGTTATCCAGGGAATTGTCGCCGCTCCAGTCGTACCAGAGCCGCAGGCCGGCCCCGGCCAGCTGTTCCAGCATCGGCCAGACGGCCGGCCAGTCTGCCGGGGTGTGGCAGACCGCCAGGTAGGGCAGCCTGCCCAGATAGGGGGCGGGGAGCAGGGGCATGATGTCACCTCGTTTCAGATTATTAGGTGTACCTTACATTATACCAGAAAAAAAGGCCCCCTTCCATCTGGAAAAGGGCCAAAGAAATGGAAAATTTTTATCGGAGTTTGACGAAAACCTCACAAGGGCTTTTCTGCCGCCAGCAACAGCATCATGGGACGGCGCAGCTCGTCTGCCATGCCAGGCAGGGAGAGCATGTCGGTGGGAGGCTGGGGCTCCACCAGCTGCCGCAGGGTCAGCCCGGCTTCCAGTAGGGCATTGACGCAGGTGGTGAGGGTGCGGTGGTACTTGGTCACCTGCTGGCCCAGGAATACAGCTTCCCGGGCGCCTTCGCTGAAGTAATGGTCCACCGGGAAGTGGCGGATCTCCCCATCCGGGCCATAAACCCAGTCCTGAGGGCCCTGGGCGGTGAAGACCGGGTGCTCCATCGAGAGCACCAGCTGTCCGCCGGGCCGCAGCCAGCGGGCCATCCGCCTCACCATCAGCCGGTAGTCGGGGGTATAGTGGAGGGCCAGAGAGCTGACAATCAGGTGGAAGGATTGGGGCGGGAACCTCAGATCCTCCATAGCGGCCTGGCGGTAGGTGATGCCCGGCAGCTGGTTGATTTCGGCTGCCCGTTCCAGCATCCGGTGGGAGAGGTCGATACCCAGCACCCGCTTTGCGCCCTGCTCCATCAGGTAGCGGCAGTGCCAGCCGTAGCCGCAGCCCAGGTCCAGCACCCGCATGCCGGTGAGGTTCTCCGGCAGCATCTGCCGGAGTGCCAGCCATTCTCCAGCGCCGGCCAGTCCCTGCTGGGAGCGGGCCATCTGGCTGTATTGCTCAAAAAAGACAGGGTCGTCATATCGGTTTTGCTTCATGGTTGTCCTCCTTGGGTCACGATGCAATGGGGGTCAGACGGTGGTGTTACAGGAATTCTGCCCGGTCAATGAAGCCGCCGCCCAGCACCACGCCGTCTCGGTAGAAGACGGCCAGCTGGCCGGGGGCGGGGGCCCGCTGGGGCGTCTCGAAAGCCAACCGGGCCTGCCCATCGGGGGTGAGGGTAAGGGTGGCCGCCGCCAGGGGCGCCCGGGAGCGGATCTTCGCCTCCACCGCCATGCCCTCCGGCAGCGCAGCGCCGGACAGGCTCCCCGGGAAGGTCTCAGACAGGCCAGAAAGGGTGCAGCTCCCGGCGTACTCCTGGCCGGCATCGGCCAGATAAATGCGGTTAGAGACCGGGTCGATCTCCCGGATGAAGACCGGCCGTCCCAGGGCGATGCCCAGCTTTTTCCGTTGGCCCACGGTGTAGTGGAGGATGCCCCGGTGCTGGCCGCAGGGCCGGCCCTCCGGCGAGATGAAGTCACCAGGGGGACAGCTGCCCGCCCGGCCTTCAATGTAGGCGGCGTAGTCCCCGTCGGGGATGAAGCAGATCTCCTGGCTGTCGGGCTTGGCAGCGCAGGATAGCCCCAGCCCGGCGGCGATCTCCCGCACCCGGTCCTTGGAGAGGGTGGAGAGGGGTAGCAGCAGCCGGGAGAGCACCGGCTGGGTCAGCCGGGCCAGCATATAGGACTGGTCCCGGGCGGGGTCCTCGCCCCGGGTCAGCAGGGTGATGCCGTCCTGCTGCCGCAGGCCTGCATAGTGGCCGGTGGCGACCTTTTCACAGCCTAGCCGGTCGGCTTCCTCGGCGAGCACCCGGAACTTCACCAGCGGGTTACAGACCACACAGGGGCTGGGGGTACGGCCGGAGCGGTATTCGTTCATGAAATAGGAGACCACCTCCCGGTCGAAGCGGCCGGTGCAGTCGGCCACCGTCAGGGGGATGTCCAGCTGAAGAGCCGCCCTGCGGGCGTCTTCCACCGTGGCGTCGTGGGCGGGGCTCATCTTCATGACCACCCCCATGACCTCATATCCCGCCTCCTTGAGCAGGTGTACCGAAACGGCGCTGTCCACGCCGCCGCTCACCGCAACCAGTACCTTCATAGCGTTCCTCCTTATAGCAAAATGCCCCCTCCCGCCGGGGAGAGGGCCATGATCTCAGTGGCAGTCACAGTCGTGACAGTCGCTTTTCAGTTCCCCGACGATGGGGGTGGGGTCGATGCCCTGCCGGGTGTAGTAGTCGGCAATGGCGGTCTTGATGGCCTGCTCAGCCAGCACCGAGCAGTGAATCTTGACGGGGGGCAGTCCATCCAGCGCCTCCACCACAGCCTGATTGGTCAGGGTCAGGGCTTCGGAAAGGGATTTGCCCTTGATAAGCTCGGTGGCCATCGAGCTGGTGGCGATGGCAGCGCCGCAGCCGAAGGTCATGAACTTCACATCGGTGATAACTTCGTTTTCCACCTTCAGGTAGATTTTCATAATGTCGCCGCATTTTTCGTTGCCGACCTCGCCGATGCCGTTGGCGTCGGCCAGCTCGCCCACGTTGCGGGGGTTGGCGAAATGGTCCATAACTTTTGCACTATACATCAGGATGTTCCTCCTTGTCTATTTTATACGTACCGGTTAACTATTCTGAGCAATCCGCTGCCAGACCGGGGACATGGCCCGCAGCTTTTCCACCACGGCGGGGATGACTTCAAGGGCCTTGTCCACGTCCTCGTCGGTGTTGTAGCGGCCCAGGCTCAGCCGCAGGGAGCCGTGGGCGATGCCATGGGGCAGGCCGATGGCCAGCAGCACATGGGAGGGATCCAGCGAGCCGGAGGTGCAGGCCGAGCCGGAGGAAGCAGCGATACCGCTCATATCCAGCCAGAGCAGCAGTCCCTCGCCCTCGATGCCCTCAAAGGAGATGTTCACGTTGGTGCAGAGGCGGTTGTCCCGGCCGCCGTTGAGGCGGGTGTGGGGAATGGCCAGCAGGCCATCCATCAGCCGGTCCCGGAGGGCGGTGAGGCGGGCGGCCTTCTCCTCCAGGCCCTGATGGGCGTCCTCCATGGCCTGTCCCAGGCCGACGATGGAGGCGAGGTTTTCGGTACCGGCCCGGCGCCGGTTCTCCTGAGCGCCGCCGTCCATGAAGTTGTCAAGGAAGATGCCCTGCCGGATGTAGAGGGCGCCCACGCCCTTGGGGGCGTGGATTTTGTGGCCGGACAGGGAGAGCATGTCGATGTTCTCCTCCTCCACGTTGATGCGGACGTTGCCGATGGCCTGGACGGCGTCGGTGTGGAACCAGACCTTCTTCTCCCGGCAGATCCGGCCGATTTCTTTAATGGGCTGGATGGTACCGATTTCGTTGTTGGCGTACATGATGGTCACCAGGGCGGTGTCGGGACGGATGGCTTTCTCCACGTCGGCGGGATTCACATAGCCCTCGCTGTCCACCGGCAGGTAGGTGACCTCAAAGCCCTCCTTTTCCAGAGCCTGGCAGCTGTGGAGGACGGCGTGGTGCTCAAACACCGAGGTGATGATGTGCTTTTTGCCCCGCTGAGCCAGCCGATGGGCGGTGCCCTTGATGGCCCAGTTGTCGGATTCGGTGCCGCAGCCGGTGAAGAAGATCTCACGGGGCTTGGCGCCGATGGCAGCGGCTACCTGCTCTCTGGCATGGTCGATGGCGGCCTTGGCCTCCCGGCCGATGGTGTAGAGGCTGGAGGGATTGCCGTACTGCTCGGTGAGCCAGGGCATCATGGCGCTCAGCACCGATTCAGAAATCTTGGTGGTGGCGCTGTTGTCCAGATATACCAGTTTATCCATATAATTCAACCCTTTCGGTAAACAGATGTTGGGGGGCGGAGTCCGCCCGGGAAAGCCCTTTTGCTTTCCTCAAGGCTATTATATACCATTTTAGTATAGAATGCAAGACCGGGAGGAAAAATATTTTCTTTTGTCGAATGGAAAGCCCGCCCTTACCGGTACTTCATGCTCTGGGCCACGGCCATCTGGTCGCAGCGCTCGTTTTCGGGGTGGCCGGCGTGGCCCTTGACCCACTGATAGGTGACCTGATGGCGTTCCAGCTGCTGAAGCAGCTTTTCCCACAGGTCGGGGTTCAAAGCCTTGTCCTTTTTGTTGCGCATCCAGCCGTTGGCCTTCCACTTGTAGACCCAGCCCTGGGTGATGGCGTCGATGACATATTTGGAGTCGCTCACCAGCAGCACCTGGCAGGGGAATTTCAGGGCGGAAAGGCCTTCGATCACCGCCGTCAGCTCCATCCGGTTGTTGGTGGTGCTGGGCTCGCCGCCGGAAAGCTCCTTCCGGTGGCCGTCGCAGCTGAGGATGGCGCCCCAGCCGCCGGGGCCGGGATTGCCGCTGCATGCGCCGTCGGTGTAGAGGGTTACCTGTCGCATGATGTTTCTCCTTTCAGGGTTAGGGGACTGCCGTCCAGGACGGCTTCCATGAGATTTTCCCCCTCATACCGCAGCTTGAGGGAGAAGAAGGGCCGGTCTTGCTCCAGGAGGTCCAGGAAAATCTGGTCGCCTTCCCAGGTGGGCAGCGCCCGCATCTCGGCCCAGGGGAACCACTGAAGCTCCCCCTCGCTGCAATCGGGGTCGAGGATACCGGTGAAGCCGTCGGCGGTAAACAGGTGCATATAGCTGTCCCGGCAGACGTCGGAAATAAAGGTGACCAGTCCCCGGAACTGCCAGCTTGTGAGGGTAAGGCCGGTTTCCTCCCGGACCTCCCGCAGCAGGCACTCCTCCGGGCTTTCGCCCGGCTCGAACTTGCCGCCAACGCCAATCCATTTGCCCCGGTTGTCGTCCTGCTTTTTGCGGGTGCGGTGCAGCATCAGCACCCGGTCTCCCTGCCGGATGTAGCAGAGGGTGGTGAGGGATGCGTCCATGGCAAAGTCTCCTTTCAGCAGAAAAGGCGGCAAAGGGCGGTGAGACCGTCCTCTGCCGCCCGGGGCATCAGGCGTTCTGAGCTTTGGCCTGTTCCAGTGCCAGTGCCAGCTGAGCGGGACAGGAGGTGCCCCGTCCGCCGCAGTTGATGTTCTTCATCAGGGGAATGAGCTCGTCCACAGCCCGTCCGATGCAGAGGGCAGCGACGCCCTGGGTGTTGCCGTTGCAGCCGCCGGTGAAGCGGACGTCCTTGACGATGCCGTTTTCCACGGTCACGTCGATTTTACGGGAGCAGACTCCTCTGGGGGTATAGGTAATGGTCATATTGGTTCTTCCTTTCTATATCGGGTGCATACCTTTTTATTTTACACGAAAAATGCCCGCCGGTCAACACCAGCGGACATTTTTTTGCTGAAAAAGATGGTGGGAAATCAGGGGGCCTCCGGTGCTTGTTTCAGGGGGAGGGGACAGCCGTTCAGGGCGGCTTCGGCCAGCCTTCCGCCCTGATACCGCAGCTTCAGAGAAAAGAAGGGCCGGTCCTGTTCCAGCAAATCCAGGAAAATCCCGCCCTCCCAGGTGGGCAGCGTCTGCATCTTGTCCCAGGAAAACCACCGGAACTCTCCCTCGCAGCAGTCGGGGTCGAGACGCCCGGTAAAGGCGTCGGCGGTGAACAGGTGGATGTGGTTGTCACGCCAGGTGTCCGAGACCAGGGTCACCAGTCCCCGGAACTGCCAGCTTGTGAGGGTGAGGCCCGTTTCCTCCCGGACCTCCCGCAGCACACATTCTTCGGGGCTTTCGCCCGGTTCAAAGGTCCCGCCAATGCCGATCCATTTGCCCCGGCTCTTGTCCTGCTCCTTGCGGATGCGGTGGAGCATCAGCACCTGATTTCCCTGCCGGATGTAGCAGAGGGTGGTGAGGGATGCGTCCATGGTCAAGTCTCCTTTCCAATGCCAGAAAAAGGTGTCGGAGAATCCCACTCTTCGCCGCCTGTCAGGAAAGTCCCTCCTGATACGCCTGCCAGACCTCCGCCGCCAGCGCAGCATCCCGCTCCCCGGTGAGGGTCATCCGGTAGACCTGGTGGAACTGGGCGGGCCAGCTTTCCAGAATGGCGCCGTCGGTGGCGAGGGTGACCCGGTCGCCGGCGGAGACGGCAGAAAGCGGGAGGGTGTTACCCTCTCCATCCAGCACCGGCACTCCCGCCATGGGGGCCGAGATCAGGCCGCCTGGGGTGTCGTCCTGGGTCAGCAGGATGCTCTGGTCAAAGACTGCTACCACCAGCCCCGGTGTCTCCACCTGGGCGGGCCGCAGCAGCACCCAGCCGATGGCCAGCATTACCCCCACAAAGCCCAGCAGCAGGCCCGGCAGCAGCCGGTTTCCCCGGCTCATCCCTTCACCGCCTGGACGAAGTCTCGCACATTTTCCAGGGATACCCCGTCATAGCAGTCCCCGTAAGGGTCGGGGCCGTAGCCGTAGGAGACCTGTCCGCCGTGGGTGGTGGGATCGGCAAACCAATGGCGGCAGGAGCTGTGAAGCTGGCAGATGCCGGTTTCCTCCATCAGCTGCCGGGCGTTTCCGGCGTTGACGCCGCTGCCTGCCAGCAGCTGAATCTCCCCGCCGTACTGCCGCTGCAAATCCCGCAGCAGCGCCACTCCGTCCGGGGCCTTGTCTGCCAGGCCGCTGGTGAGTACCCGGTCCACCCCCAGCCGGATCAGCGCCTCGATGGCGGCACGGGGGTCCACGGTGCAGTCAAAGGCCCGGTGGAAGACGGCCTCGCCGCCCAGCTCATGAATCAGGGCGGTCATCTCCCCGGTGCGGTCCTCGTCCACCCGCCGGTCGGGGGTGAGGAAGCCGAAGGCAATGCCCGCCGCGCCGTTTTCCAGCAGCAGCCGGGCGTCCGCCAGCATGACGGCGGTTTCATCGGCGGTGTAGCAGAAGCCGGCGCCCCGGGGGCGCACCATGGCCACCGCCGGAATGGAGAGCTCCGCTGCCACCCGCCGCATGGTGGCGAGGGAGGGGGTCAGACCGCCCAGAAACAGGCCGCTGTTCAGTTCCACCCGGTTGGCGCCGCCGGCCTGGGCGTTTTTCACGTCCTCAAAGCTGCCGGTGCAGATTTCAACGATTGGTTTCATGGGGTACTCCTTTCTCAGCCCACCGGTTCAGGGGTGGAGACCTCAAAGCTGTAAGGGGAGAATTCCAGTTCATAGTTGTCCGAATTGCCTTCCAGCCGGATGTGAAGGGCCTCCGGCTCCACCGGCGGGAAGACGATGACGCCGCTGGTGGTTTCGCCGGGCCGCAGCTCATCTTCCGGTTCGGGATAGTCGGCCATGTAGTTGCCGGTGGCGTCCAGCCACTGGCCGTCCTGGTAGACCTGGCTGCTGTAATAGTAGAACCAGAATTCGTCCCGGCTGTCATTCTGGATGGTGACGAAGACCCGGGTTTCGGTGTCGGAGAACTCCACCTTTTCCACCGTGATGGCACAGCCGTGCTGGGTGACGGTGGCGGTGTCGGGCTGGGCGTAGTAGTGGGTGGGGGCCATGGCGGTGGCGTAGTCGGTGACCTGAAGGCCGTCGGCGGTGATGACCGGCAGCGACAGATTGGCGCCCAGATACCCTTCCTCATGCTGCATATCGGTGACGGTGCCGGTAAGGATGACAAAGTCCTGATCCTCCACATCGAAGCTGGGGTCGGGATAGAAAACTATCGTGTCCCCGGTGTAGTCCTGAGGAGACTGACACATCCAGAAGTAGACACCCTCGCTGTCATATTCGGGGGTGCCGAACACCTGGCCCGACAGGGCGATGGTGCGGCCCACAAAGGGGTCGCCGTCCCGGTACATCTGGGCGATTTCCTCGCCGGTCATGGCGTCCGCAGGGATGGAGAGGTCCCAGGTGTGGTCGGGTTCCCGGATGATGGCCACGGCGGCGGTCTCCTCCATAGCGGTCCTTTGGGCCTGCTGCTGGAGCCGGTTCACCAGCAGCAGCGAGCCGCCGATGAGCAGCACCAGACAGAGCCCGATGGCCGACAGAACGGCGATGATGCCGCCCTGGCTCCGCACCGGTGTGGTGGTGGGTGCGATGGGCTCAAGACCAGAAACGGATGGTTCCGTGGCATTCTTGAATGCCTCATACTGGGACTCTACCGTTTCTATGGTGGGGGAGGCAGGCTGTTCTGCGGTTTCAGCCTCGCTCTGGCTGAGGGAACGGCCGCAGAAGGGACAGAAGGAGCCGGTGCTTTCGGCACCGCATCCGGGGCATTTCATAGAAATTCTTCCTTTCTAAGCAAGATGTCACTGTACCAGATACTGCTGGATGCCCTGCTCGGCCAGCTGGGGAATGAGGGACTCGTCGCTGATAACCGGGATCAGGGTATCCGGGTCGCCGGTTACGGCGTCCAGCAGAGACAGATCCCCGCCGATGATGGGGGCGGAGGGAGAGAGGGTGAAGGTATTGGGGCTGACGGTGTAGACCTGGGGCCGGGTACCCTCGGTGTAGCAGTCGCCCTGCCAGGCCGGAATGATCCGGCAGTCTTCCCCGGCGGCCTCCTGCATCCCGGTGAGCACCCGGGTCAGGGCGTCGGCCTGGGAGACGCCGCCCTGGTCACCGAAGCCCATGCCCCGCTGGTTAGCGGTGTTGGGGTACTGGGTGCCGAAGACAAAGAGGTCGTCAAAGCCCGCTGCTGACAGCTCTCCGGCGATGCCGGACAGGTAGTCCAGGGTGTTGGGCAGGTAGGGATTCAGCCAGGACTTGCCGCCCTGGTCAGCGGAGTTATCCAGCCAGGTGACGCCGGTCTGATTTTCGTACATATAGGAGGTGCTGTACATGGCGTGGGAGGCGTAATCGTCCTGGAGGGAGTAGACAAGGGCCGCCGACCGGAAACCGGCTTCCTCAATCTGTTCAGCCAGCGCCTTGGCATCCAGCGGGTTCTCGGTGAGGGCGCCGCACTTGGCCGCCAGGTCAAGCCCGCTTTCATAATAGAGCCGTCCCTGCTGGTCTTTGAGGGTGATGACCACGGTGTTGTAGGCCTCGGGGTCGAGGCCATCCAGGAAGGCCGCCACCGATTCAGTAGAGGAAGCACTTTCCAGCGGGAGGATGGCCGCCCGGATCTCGCTGCTTGTGGGCTCCGGCTCGGGTTCGGAGGAAGGCTCACTCTCTTCCGGCTGGGAGGAGACGGGAACTTCGCTGCTTTCGGGGAGGCTTGACTGCTCCTGCTGCTCCTGTTCCTGCCGCTCAGACAATATCTGCCAGGAGTGAGCCACCTGGTAGCCCACAAAGACCAGCGCTGCCAGAATCAGCAGAAAGAGAATCCAGCGGAAGATGCTCCGCCGCTGCTGCCGCCGGGTGCGGTAGCTGTATCGTTTGATCTTTCGGTATTTTGCCATAAACACACACCTTTCTGCGGATTCAAGTGGAAAGTCCGTGGCCGATGAGTCCATAGAAGGCCAGGGAGAGCACGCCGATATAGAGGAGGGTGATGGGGAAGCCCCGGAAGGCCGGGGGGATCTTCTCGCTCTGGAGCTGTTCAAAGCTCAGGGAGATCAGGTAGGAGGCCATGGTGTAGCCGATGCCGGTACTGAGTCCATAGACCAGATAGGTGAAGAAGTTGTAGTTCCGGGAGCCGGTGAGGAGCAGCGCCCCCATGACGGCGCCGTTGAAGGCGGCCAGATGGATCATCGGCCGGAGCCGGTCGATGTGGCGGGGGAGGAACCGGGTCACTGCCAGCAGCACCACTACATACACCACCCCTACCGCCAGGCTGTACACCAGCGGCCGCAGGTAGTAGGCGCCTGAAAGCCGGCTAAGGCTTCGGTTGAAGAGGGCGACCAGGCAACAGGAGAGGGTGGAGATCAGGGTCAGCACCCCGCAGAACAGCCGGTGGTCGTGCTCCTTGCGCAGGACAAAGAGGGAGGCGCTGATGCCCATGGCCCGGGTGAAGATGATGTTCCGGACAAAGATGACGGTGGCGGCCAGGGCGACAGCCTGGGTCACCGCTTCGGTGAACTGTCCGGTGATTTGGGCAGGTGTCATAGGATCCGTCCTTTCAGGAATGGGATGGGGTCAGCGTTTTTTTCGAGGACGCTCGGCTGAACCCAGATAAAGGCGCAGCGCCTGTACCGCCGCTGCCAGCAGGCCGGTGACGAGAAAACCACCGAAGGGCAGGGTCAGGGCAGGGATGGTGAAGGTGATGTCCAAAGGCTTGTCAAAGAGGGTGCCAGCGCCCAGTACCTCCCGGAGAACCGAGACCGCCATGGTCACCAGGAAAAAGCCGCCGGCAGCCGAGAGAAGCTGCACCAGCATCTGCCCGAAGGGCGCCTGATGGAACCGGGAAAAGCTCTTCTGGATGATCAGCGAGTTGGTCACCAGCAGCGGCAGATAGATGCCCAGCTGGAAGACGGCGCCGGGAAAAAGCCGGTCCACCAGCATGGTAGCCGGGATGAAGAAAACCGACGCCACCAGGGCGTTGGCGATGACGCTGAGGGTATAGGGAACCTGCTTGGGAATGAAGTAGGTGGCGGTGATGGTGCAGACGGTGATGATGGCGAAGGCGATGCTCAGAGCCAGACCGTTTTTGACAGTGGTGGCAGCCACGATCACCGGGGCAATGGTGAGGCCTCGTTCCAGCACCGGGTTTTCCAGCAGCAGGTAGTTGAAGCGTTCAAAGGTCTTGCGGTGGGTCTGATAGAATTTTCGGATCATGGCTTCTCCTTTCCGTCCACCAGCATCTGTAACAGCTGGGCCAGTTTACCCCAGCAGAACCGCCCAGCGGCAGCGAGCTTCCCGCCAGCCTGGCGCAGCAGCTGAAGGGTCAGCTGGCCCGTGCGGCCGGTGAGGCGGATGAGAACCCGCCGGATGGCGGCACCCATGGCGTCACAGCGGTGGTCCAGGGTCCCCATGATAATGATGGCGAAGGGGGTCACCAGCTCGATCTGGCTCATGGTGCGGAACAGCACAATGGCCAGTCCCAGCAGGATGCCGTAGAGCCAGCGGCCAAGGCCGGTGTGGATTTCGCCGCTGTCCAGGGCGGCAACAAAGATGGTGGAGAAGATGAGCGTTCCGCTTACCAGCTCCAGCGAGACTGACAGAAAGGT
>CALXFL010000025.1 GCA_944387515.1 uncultured Clostridia bacterium | reverse complement strand
TTCCAGGCTATGGAGGCACTGGTTCATAACCTCAATACCATGAACTCCCGGGCAGGTTCTCAGGTGCCCTTCTCTTCCATTAACTACGGCACCGATACTTCTCCTGAGGGACGGATGGTCATTCGTAATGTACTGCTGGCTACCAAAGCCGGTCTGGGCAATGGAGAGACGCCCATCTTCCCGATTCACATTTTTAAAGTAAAGGAAGGGGTCAACTACAACCCCGGCGAGCCCAACTATGACCTGTTCCGTCTGGCCATTGAGGTTTCCGCCAAGCGGCTCTTCCCCAATTTCTCCTTTATTGATGCACCCTTTAACCTGCAATATTACAAGGCCGGCCATCCCGACACCGAGTGTGCCTATATGGGATGCCGTACCCGTGTCATCGCCAACCATTTTGATCCCACCAATGAGATTGTCACCGGCCGGGGAAATCTGAGCTTTACCTCGGTGAACCTGCCGCGTTTGGCCATCAAGGCTCGTGGTGACGTGGATCTCTTCTTTGAATCCTTGGACAAGGTCATTGACCTGGTAATTGATCAGCTGCTGGCCCGGTTCAAGATCCAGTGCAGCAAGCGGGTTCGGAACTACCCCTTCCTCATGGGACAGGGTGTCTGGCTCGGTTCGGATAAACTGGGGCCTGATGACAGTGTAGCTGAAGTGCTGAAGCAGGGTACCCTGACCATGGGCTTCATCGGTCTGGCTGAGACCCTGAAGGCCCTGATCGGCAAGCACCATGGCGAATCCGAGGAAGCCCAGAATCTGGGCCTGGAAATCGTCGGCTATATGCGTCGCCGGATGGATGAGGCCACTGAACAGACCGGTCTCAACTTCTCCCTGATTGCCACTCCTGCCGAAGGACTTTCCGGCCGCTTTGTCCGGATTGATAAGAAGCTATTCGGCGAGATTCCCGGCGTCACCGACCGGGAGTACTACACCAACTCCTTCCATATTCCGGTTTACTATGAGATCAATGCATTTGAGAAGCTGCGGCTGGAAGCTCCCTATCATGAGCTGACCAACGGCGGTCACATCTCCTACATTGAGCTGGACGGCGATCCCACCGAAAACCTGGAGGCCTTTGAGCAGGTGGTTCGGTACATGAAGGAAGTGGGCATCGGCTATGGCTCCATCAACCATCCGGTGGACCGTGACCCCATTTGCGGCTATACCGGCATCATTGCCAACGAGTGCCCTCACTGCCATCGTAAGGAAAGTGAAGGGGAAGTGGGCTTTGAGCGGATCCGCCGTATCACTGGCTATCTGGTGGGCACCATGGACCGCTGGAATAACTCCAAACGTGCAGAAGAACAGGACCGGGTCAAGCACAGTGTGACCCCACCCATGGAGCAGCTGTAAAATCGTCCGGTATCCGGGAGGAGAGAAAAGATGAAACTGCGTATTTCAGGCGTGGTACGGGAGTCCATTGTGGATGGAAGGGGACTGCGGTTTGTGGTTTTCTGCCAGGGCTGTCCTCATCACTGTCCCGGTTGCCATAATCCCGCCACCCATGATTTTGAAGCTGGTACCGATGTGGATATCCAGCGCATTGTGGAGGAGGTCGCCAAGAATCCCATGCTGCAGGGCGTGACCTTCAGCGGCGGAGAGCCCTTCTGTCAGGCGGCAGCCTTTGCGGAGCTGGGGCAGGCGCTCAAGGCGATCCCTGGCCGCCGGTTGGATCTGATGGTTTATTCCGGATGGACATTGGAGCAGCTTTGGGAAAAGGCCAAACAGGAGCCGGAAGTGGGCAGACTGTTGGAGGTCTGTGATACCCTGGTGGATGGGCCGTTTATCATGGCGCAGCGGGATCTGACCCTGAAATATCGGGGCAGCCGCAACCAGCGGTATATTGACCTGGTTCAGACCCGGCGCACCGGAAAGGTGGAGTTGGTCCGGGAGCAGAGCTTCTCTGATCGGAGCCGATACCGTCGTGCTGCCCGGTTGTGAGTGAAAGGCGAAGGAATCCTTCGCCTTTTTTCATGGAAAAAAGGAAGTGACCATATTTTGGATAATCTGATTTTCAGTCTGAATGCCACCGTTCCTATTTTCTTGGTGATGGTGGCGGGCTGGCTTTTACGGAAGCAGGGCATGCTTACCGATGGCTTTTGTACAGCTGCTGAGAAATTCAATTTTCAGGTGACGCTGCCGGCGATGCTCTTTCTAGACCTTGCCTCAATTGACATTCGCCGGGACTTTGACCTGCGGTATACGCTGTTTTGTGCCGGCGCTACCGCCATCTGTTTTGGTGCTATCTGGGTGGGAGCCCGGCTGCTGCTTCGGGACCGGTATTCAGTGGGTGCCTTTGTACAGGCTTCTTTCCGGGGCAGTGCGGCTGTCATGGGGGTAGCGTTCATCTCCAACATCTACGGCAGTTCAGGTATGGCGCCCATGATGATTCTTTCCTCGGTGCCCCTTTTCAATATCTTTTCGGTATTGGTTTTGGTGCTGGAGGATCCGGAGCACCGGCAGAGCGGCGCTGCTGCGATCCGCAAGGCCCTGATTGGCATCTGCAAGAATCCCATCATTCTGGGTATTCTGGCGGGTACGCTGGCTTCGCTGACTGGATTCCAGTTCCCCACCATGATTCACAAGGGCATTGAAAGTCTGGCGGCCATGGCTACCCCGTTGGCGCTGATTGTCGTGGGTGCAGGTTTTGAGGGACGCAGTGCCCTGAAAAAGATGGGGCCTACTTTGGGCGCCGCTTGTCTGAAGCTGGTAGTGCAGCCGCTGGTCTTTCTGCCAGTGGCTGCCATGATGGGTTTCACCGGAGATAAGATGATTGCTATTCTGGTCATGCTGGCAGCGCCGACTACGCCCAGCTGCTATATCATGGCCAAGAATATGGGAGGTGACCATGTCCTGACTTCCAGCGCCATTGTGGCAACCACGTTGCTTTCTGCCTTTACCATGACCTTCTGGATCTGGGCTCTCAAGAGCTTCGGACTACTCTGAATCCTTTGCCGCATCCGTCAGGGTGCGGCTTTTTTGTTTTCAGGCAGTATACAGCTTCTGTATCGTATAAAAGCTGTAAGAAATCAAATTGCTTTCATGAAATTCTGTTTACTTTGCCCGGAAAATGCCAGTTTTCCGACGTTACATGGCAGATTTTCCAGATCAGCTCTTTTCTAATCCAAAATAGAGAGTCGATAATATTCATAAAAATCCGGGATTCTTTGTATAAATATCCGAAAATATCCTTAAATTTCAAAAAAAGCTTGCATTTTTTTAAATATGGCGTATAATGAGTACATCGACCAAAACAGGAACCGGTTTCCTTTGAAATCCGGACTCCATACAGAAAGGATTATGTATCATGAGCAATCTGAAAAAAGTAGTGCTGGCTTATTCCGGCGGTCTGGATACTTCCATCATCATTCCCTGGCTGAAAGAAAATTACGGTTGTGAAGTTATCTGCGTGGCTGCCAACGTGGGCCAGGACGCCGAGCTGGAAGGCCTTGAAGAGAGAGCCAAGAAGACTGGCGCTTCCAAGCTGTACATCGCTGATATCCAGAAAGAGTTTGTAGAGGACTATGTGTTCCCCACCCTGAAGGCTGGCGCTGTTTATGAAGGCAAGTACCTGCTGGGTACCTCCTTTGCAAGACCTCCCATCGCCAAGAGAATCGTAGAGATTGCCAAGGCTGAGGGTGCTGACGCCATCTGCCATGGCTGCACCGGTAAGGGCAATGACCAGGTTCGGTTCGAGCTGGCTATCAAGGCTTTTGCTCCCACCATGCCCATCATCGCTCCCTGGCGGATCTGGGACATCAAATCCAGAGAAGAAGAAATCGCCTATGCGGAGGCTCATGACATCCCCCTGAAAATCAGCCGGGAGACCAACTACTCCAAGGATATGAACCTGTGGCACCTGTCCCATGAGGGTCTGGATCTGGAAGACCCCGCCAACGAGCCCCAGTACAACAAGCCCGGTTTCCTGGAGATGGGCGTTTCTCCTGAGATGGCTCCCGACAAACCCACCTACATCACCCTCACCTTTGAAAAGGGCATTCCGGTTGCGCTCAACGGCGAGAAGATGGACGGCGTGACCATGATCAAGACCCTGAACCAGATTGGCGGTTCCAATGGTATCGGTCTGGCTGACCTGGTGGAGAACCGGCTGGTAGGCATGAAGTCCAGAGGCGTTTATGAGACTCCCGGCGGCACCATCCTCTACCACGCCCACGACGTTCTGGAAACCATCTGCCTGGACAAGGAGACTCAGCACTACAAACAGCAGATTGCCCTGAAGTTTGCTGACCTGGTTTACAACGGCCAGTGGTACACCCCGCTGCGGGAAGCTCTGTCCGCTTTCGTAGACAAGACTCAGGAGACTGTCACCGGTGAAGTGAAGCTGAAGCTCTACAAGGGCAACATCATCAACGCCGGCGTCACCTCTCCCTACACCCTCTATGATGAGGAAGTCGCTACCTTCAGCGAGGACCATGTATATGATCAGAAGGATGCCCAGGGCTTTATCAATCTGTTCGGTCTGCCCATCCAGGTAAAAGCTATGCTGGATGAAAAGAGAGGCCAGCAGTAATCTCTCCCTCTGTATTCCCGGGGCTGCGTTTCTTCGCAGCCCCTTCTGTGTATTTCGGGTTGACGGCTGCTTCCCTTCGGGATAACCGGCAGCCCCATGGAAAAAGCGGGAAGACTCCTCCTTCCCGTTTTTTCGATGAAAGAAAAGATATGAAATATTTATTGGATAAAGGATGAAACAGCTATGGCAAAGATGTGGGCCGGACGGTTCAAAAAGGAAGCAGACAGCAAGGTCAATGATTTCAATTCCTCGATTTCTTTTGACGGGCGGATGTACCGCCACGATATTCTGGGCAGCATTGCCCACGCCACCATGCTGGCAGATCAGGGCATCATCTCTCAGGAGGACGCCGATGCCATTCTGGACGGCCTGACTGAGATCCTCGCCGACCTGAACGATGGACGGCTGCTGATGGATCCCGACGCTGAGGATATTCACATGTTCATTGAGGCAGAGCTCACCGCCCGGATCGGGGATGCCGGCAAGCGGCTTCACACCGCTCGCAGCCGTAACGATCAGGTGGCACTGGATATCCGGCTCTATCTCCGGGATGAGATTGCTGAGATCCGTCAGCTGATTGCTGCGCTGGTAGAAACCCTCTGTCAGATGGCAGAGGAGCACACCGATACCATCATGCCGGGTTATACCCATCTACAGCGGGCACAGCCCATCACCTTCGGCCACCACCTGATGGCCTACGCCAGCATGCTGCTGCGGGACCTGGACCGCCTGGCCGATGCAGCCCGCCGGATGAATTTCTGCCCGTTGGGCAGCGGTGCGCTGGCCGGTACCACCTATCCCATCGACCGGAACCAGACCGCCAGCCTGCTGGAGTTCGAGGGGCCGGTGATGAACAGCTTGGATGGCGTATCCGACCGGGATTTCTGCATTGAGCTCTGTAGTGCCATCTCGATGATTATGATGCACCTGTCTCGCTTCTCCGAGGAGATCATCCTCTGGTGCAGCTGGGAGTTCAAGTTCCTGGAACTGGATGACGCCTTTGCCACCGGTTCCTCCATTATGCCCCAGAAGAAGAATCCGGACGTGGCAGAGCTGGTCCGGGGCAAGACTGGCCGGGTCTATGGCGACCTGATGACCCTGCTTTCCATGATGAAATCCCTGCCTCTGGCCTACAACAAGGATATGCAGGAGGACAAGGAGGCCATCTTCGACGCTGTGGACACCGTCAAGATCTGCCTGTCCACCTTTGAGCCCATGCTTCGCACTGCTCGGGTGCTCAAGGAGAATATGCGGGCTGCTGCTGCAAAGGGCTTTATCAATGCCACCGACTGCGCCGATTATCTGACCAAAAAGGGTGTGCCCTTCCGGGATGCCTACAAGATTACCGGCACTCTGGTGGGCTATTGTGTGGATCACAACCTCACCCTGGAGACCCTGCCGCTGTCAGAGTACCAGAAGCTGTCTCCGGTGTTTGAGGAGGACGTTTATCAGGCCATTGACCTGACCACCTGTGCTATGACCCGTAAGTCCCTGGGTGGACCGGCCAAGGAAAGTGTATGTGCCCAGATCGCTGCTGCCAGAGCGCAGCTGAAGGCGCTGGCAGAATAAGGAGGAACCGGGATGAAGCCCAAAATTTACATTGATGGTAAGGAAGGCACTACCGGCCTTCAGATTTATGAGCGGCTGGGCAGCCGGGATGACCTGGAACTGCTGCTCATTGATGAAGACAAGCGCAAGGATCCGGCAGAGCGGAAGAAATTCCTCAATGCTGCGGATCTGGTGTTCCTCTGTTTGCCCGATGCCGCAGCCAAAGAGGCCGTGGCCATGATTGAGAATGCCCACACCCGGGTCATTGACGCTTCCACCGCTCACCGGACAGCGCCGGGCTGGGATTACGGACTGCCGGAGCTGACCGCCGGTCAGCGGCAGAAGATCGCCCAGTCGGCGCGGGTGGCCAATCCCGGCTGCTACGCCACCGGTTTTATCACGCTGGTTCGGCCGCTGGTGGAGCGGGGGATTCTTTCTCCTGATAGCCGATTGACAGTGCACGCCCTGTCGGGGTATACCGGTGCTGGCAAGAAGGCGATTGCCCAGTATGGGGACCCAAGCCGGAATCCTGAGCTGGACAGTCCCCGCCAGTATGGCCTGGGTCTTACCCATAAGCATCTGCCCGAAATGGCGGCTCTTACCGGCCTTTCCCGCAAGCCCCTCTTCAACCCCATAATCTGTGACTACCCTCAGGGCATGGCGGTATCGGTGCCCCTGTTCCTGGATCAGCTGGGGGGCCGGATGACACCTGACCGGCTGCGGGAGCTTTATATGGAATTTTACCAGAATCAGCGGATGATCCGGGTGCAGCCCGCCGGAGAACCGGCAGATGGTTTCCTGGGGGCCAACAATATGGCCGGACGGGACGATCTGGAAATTTTCGTTTGCGGCAATGCTGAACAGGTGGTGCTCATCAGCCGGTTTGACAACCTGGGCAAGGGTGCTTCCGGTGCAGCGGTACAGAACATGAACCTGATGCTGGGGTATCCCGAGACGCTGGGACTTCAGCTTTAACAGAGATAGAGAATAAAGGAGCAAAGACCATGAAGATGGTACATTTTGATGGATTTCAGTTTGTGGATGGGGGAATCACCGCACCCAAGGGCTTTAAGGCTGCTGGCCTTCATTGCGGCATCCGTGCCAACAAGACCAAAAAGGATTTGGGCCTGCTCACTACCTCCACACCGGTGCCCACAGCCGCTGTTTATACCCAGAACAAGGTGAAAGGCGCACCCATTACCGTAACCAAGGCTCATCTGGCCAATGGCTATGCCCAGGCAGTGGTGGTTAACAGTGGTATTGCCAATACCTGCAACGCCGACGGCATCGAGAAGGCGGAAGCCATGTGCCAGGTGGCAGCTCAGGCACTGGATATTCGGCCGGATGACATGGTGGTAGCTTCCACTGGTGTGATTGGTCAGCCGCTTCCCATTGAGCCGGTAGAGGCTGGTATGCCCGGACTGGTAGAGGCCCTGTCGGTTACTGGCGGCGGAGATTTTGCCGAAGCCATTATGACGACCGATACCGTACGCAAGGAAGTGGCTGTGGAGTTTGTATTGGACGGCCATCGGATCCGGATTGGCGGCTGTGCCAAGGGCTCCGGCATGATCCATCCCAACATGGCTACCATGCTCTGCTTCCTCACTACCGATGCCGACATCACCCCTGACCTGCTTCAGCTGGCACTGAAACGGGTGGTGGACGACACCTTCAACATGGTGAGTGTGGACGGCGATACCTCTACCAATGACACCTGCTGCATCATGGCTTCCGGTGAAGCAGACAATGATCCCATCATCGATCAGGATGAGCATTTTGAGCTGTTTGTCAACGGCCTGTATGTGGCGCTGATGAATCTCTCCCGGATGATTGCGGCAGATGGCGAAGGCGCCACCAAGCTGATGGAATGTGTGGTCACCGGCGGTGAGAGCATGGAACAGGCCAAGATTGTGGCCAAGTCCATTATCTGTTCCTCTCTGATGAAGGCCGCCATCTTCGGCGCCGATGCCAACTGGGGCCGTGCACTCTGTGCCATCGGCTATGCACCGGTGGATGTGGCTGTGGACCGGGTGGAGATGTCCTTCTCCTCTGAGGCTGGCACGGTGCTGGTATGCCAGGATGGCGCTGGCGTGGAATTTTCCGAAGAGCGGGCCAAAGCCGTTCTTTCCCAGGACGAGGTGAAAATCCTCATCAATCTCCACAGTGGAGAATCCTCTGCGGTGGCCTGGGGCTGCGACCTCACCTATGACTATGTAAAGATTAACGGCGATTACCGGACCTGACAGGAGGAAAACCATGGAGCAGATTTCCAATCTGATCAAAGCGCAGGTGCTCAATGACGCCCTGCCCTATATCCAGAAATACCATAAAAAAGTTGTCGTTGTGAAATACGGCGGAAATGCTATGACCAGTCAGGAGCTGAAGGATGCCGTTATGCACGATATCGTGCTGCTTTCCTTGGTCGGTATTCGGGTGGTGCTGGTACATGGTGGCGGCCCGGAAATCAATGAAATGCTGAAGCGGGTAGGCATCCAGAGCCGCTTTGTGGGCGGCCTGCGCTATACCGATGCGGATACCGCTGAGATCGTTCGGATGGTGCTGGCCGGCAAGGTGAATAAGGAGCTGGTCTCCCTGCTGGAGCAGGCAGGCGGCACGGCACTGGGCCTTTGCGGCTCGGATGGCCGGATGCTTCAGGTGGAGAAGATGGCTGGTGAGGACCTGGGTTATGTAGGTGAGATTACCGACGTTAATGTCAAGCCCATTGTGGATGCCCTGGACAACGGCTATATTCCGGTGGTGGCTACCATTGCCACCGATGAAAACGGTCAGGTCTACAACATCAACGCCGACACTGCCGCTGCCCGGATTGCTGCGGCTCTGGGGGCGGAGAACCTGATTCTTATGACCGACATCAAGGGCCTGCTCACTGACAAGGACGACGAGTCCACCTTGATTCCTGAGGTCAGCGTCAGCGATGTGCCCTTCCTCAAGAAAAAGGGCATCATCTCGGGCGGCATGATCCCCAAGATCGACTGCTGCGTTGAGGCCATCCGCCGGGGCGTCACCAAGACCTGTATCATCGACGGCCGTGTGACTCACTCCATTCTGATTGAAATCCTCTCCAATGAGGGCGTAGGCACCCTGTTCTATTAAGGAGGAAATTACCATGTTCCGTCCTATGAGAAAGGAGAGCAGAGCGCTCTCAGTTGCAGAAGCCGAAGCGCTGCTTCGCCGGGCAACCTCCGGTGTGCTGAGCCTTCACGGGGATGACGGATATCCCTATGGTGTGCCGGTGAGCCACGTCTACCAGGACGGACACATCTGGTTTCACTGTGCCGTGGAAGGTCACAAGCTGGATGCGATCCAGGCTTGTCCGAAGGTCTGCTTTACTGTGGTGACCGGGGATGAGCCCTGGCCTGAGAAGTTCACCACCCGGTACGAAAGCGCCATTGCCTTCGGCACTGCCCGGATCCTCACCGATCCGGCGGAAAAGATGGCGGCCATGGACCGGCTGCTGGATAAATTCTGTCCCGGCCTCATGGAAGAAGGACGGAAGAAGATGGTAGCCAGCATGGATCACACCTGTCTGGTGGAGATTACCGTGGAGCATCTCACCGGCAAGACGGCGCATCGTAAAACAGCTGCCGGAAATACATGAATCAGGCGGGCTTGTCCCGCCTTTTTGGAAAAGGAAGTGTCAGCATTGACTTTTGAAGCAATCAAACAGGCCGACCAGTCCTATGTGCTGGGAACCTATGGACGGTTTGACGCCTGCATCGTCAAGGGACAGGGTGCAACCTGTCAGGATATCGAGGGCCGCACCTATATTGATTTCACCAGCGGCATCGGCGTCAATTCCATCGGCTATGCCGATCCGGACTGGGTGGCAGCTGTCTCCCATCAGGCAGGGGAGCTGGCGCACATCTCTAACCTGTTCTACACCACTCCCGGCGCCCTCCTGGCCAAAACCCTCTGTGAAAAGACCGGCTATGCCCGTGTCTTCTTCGGCAACTCCGGCGCAGAGGCCAATGAGGGTGCCATCAAGACCGCCAGAAAGTACAGCTTTGACAAGTACGGCCCCGGCCGCTCCACCGTCATTACCCTGGTGAACTCCTTCCATGGCCGCACCGTTACCACCCTGGCCGCTACCGGACAGGACGTGTTCCACAACTATTTCTACCCCTTTACCGAGGGCTTCTGCCATGTACCAGCCGGGGATTTTGCCGCCCTGGAACAGGCAGCAGAAAATGGTGTCTGCGCCGTTATGCTGGAATTTGTCCAGGGTGAGGGCGGCGTCATTCCGCTGGATCAGGATTATGTCCGTCAGGTGTATGACTTCTGTAAGCAGAGGGACATTCTCTTCATTGCGGACGAGGTGCAGACTGGCATTGGCCGTACTGGTAAGCTGCTGGCATCGGAGCATTTTGGTGTCCGGCCGGATATCACCACCCTGGCCAAGGGCCTGGGCGGCGGCCTGCCCATCGGTGCTTTTCTGGTCACCGAGGAGCTGGTACCGGTGATGGGCCCTTCCACCCATGCTACCACCTTCGGCATGAATCCCATCGTTTGTGCCGGCGCCAATGTGGTGCTGCGCAAGGTTGCCAATGAGCAGTTCCTCAAAGAAGTCGTGATGAAGGGCGAAAAGATCCGCTCCTGCCTTACCTGCATTCCCGAGGTGGAGAGCACCAGCGGTCTTGGACTGATGATCGGCGTCAAACTGCGCCATAAAAAGAGTGCTGATGTGGTGAGAGAGTGTCTGAAAAAGGGACTGATGGTGCTCACCGCCAAGGACAAGGTGCGGCTGCTGCCTCCGCTCACCATCACCGACAAAGAACTGACCCAGGGTGTTCAGATTCTCTGGGATGTATTGGAATCCAAGTAAGGAAAGGAAGAAAGCTATGAAGCATCTGTTGAAAATGAGCGACCTCAGCCGGGAAGAGATTATCAGCCTGCTGAATCTGGCTGACCAGCTGAAGTATGAGCAGAAACACGGCATCACCCATCACCGGCTGGCAGGTCAGACCCTGGGTATGATTTTCCAGAAGTCCTCCACCCGGACCCGTGTCTCCTTTGAGGCTGGTATGTATCAGCTGGGCGGTAGCGCCATGTTCCTCTCTTCCCGGGATCTTCAGATCGGCCGCGGCGAGCCGGTACAGGATACCGCCCGGGTGCTCTCCCGGTATCTGGATGGTATCATGATCCGGACCTTTGCCCAGCAGGAGGTAGAGGATCTGGCCCGGTACGGCTCTATTCCCGTCATCAACGGCCTGACCGACTACTGCCATCCCTGCCAGATTCTGGCAGACCTGCTTACCATCCGGGAGTACAAGGGTGCCTTTGAAGGCCTCAAGTTCTGCTATATCGGTGACGGCAACAACATGGCCAACTCTCACATTGTGGGTGCATTGACGGTTGGCATGAAGGTCTCCATTGCCTGCCCCAAGGGCTATCACCCCCATCCCGATGTGCTGAAGTTTGCCGAAAGCTACGGCGATCAGTTCCAGCTGAGCGATCAGGTGCTGGAGATGGCCGCTGGCGCCGATGTGGTGGCCACCGATGTCTGGGCTTCTATGGGTCAGGAGGATGAGGCTGCGCAGCGTGCTGCTGCTTTTGCAGGCTTCCAGGTTAACGATGCCGTTATGGAAGCGGCCAACCCTGGCGCCATGGTGCTCCACTGCCTGCCCGCTCACCGGGAGGAGGAAATCACCGAGAAGGTGTTCGAGGCTCATGCCGACGAGATTTTCGACGAGGCAGAGAACCGGCTCCATGCTCAGAAGGCCGTTATGGTCAGACTGATGCAGAAATAATCCGGATAAATAGATGGATAGCAAAAGGGCTGCGGAATTTTCCCGCGGCCCTCAGCCTGTCGAAAAAGATCACCTTCCGGTGATCTTTCAGCTTGTAGAAAAACCTGCTCCGGCAATTAAGCCAGAGCAGGTTTTTCTACAAGCTGAGACCGGCAGGAATAACCCTGCCGGTCTTCGCGTTTCATAATATCAGGAGCGATCCTTTTTGCTGCCCGAACCAATCTTGGTCAGAACAGTGATGAAGAGGATCAGTACCAGCATCACGACAAAGATGCCGACCATGCCAAGCCCCATGATTTCCAGCGAATAGAGAAAATTCTGAATTGCTTCAGGACCAAACATAGAACACCCTCCTTACTTGATAAACATGGGAACCAGGTACAGAATCACACCGCCGGCGATAACCGAGCCGATCTGGCCGGAGACGTTGGCGCCGACTGCCTGCATCAGCAGGTGGTTCTGGGGATCCTCAGAAATAGCCATCTTCTGGATAACCCGGGCAGACATGGGGAAGGCCGAGATACCGGCTGCACCCACCATGGGGTTGATCTTTTCCTTGGAGAACAGGTTCATCAGCTTGGCTACCATGACGCCACCGATGCTGTCCATGACAAAAGCAACCAGGCCCAGTACCATGATCAGCAGGGTTTCAGGGGTAACAAACTGATCTGCACGCATGGAGAAGGAAATGGTGATACCCAGAAGCAGGGTGATGATGTTGGCAAACTCATTCTGAGCGGTCTTGGAAAGGCTTTCCAGGCATCCGCACTCCCGCAGCAGATTACCGAACATAAGGAAACCAACCAGTGCCACCGACATGGGCGCAACCAGACCAGCTACCATGGTAACCAGAATGGGGAAGAGAATCCGGGTGGTCTTGGTAACGGACTTGGGGTTATAAGGCATCCGGATCAGACGTTCCTTCTTGGTGGTGACCAGACGGATGGCAGCAGGCTGCACGATGGGCACCAGGGCCATGTAGGAGTAGGCGGCCACGGCAATGGCACCCATGTATTTGGACTTGAAGATCTGAGATACCATGATGGCGGTGGGGCCGTCAGCGGCACCGATAATACCGATGGAAGCTGCATCCTTCAGGTCGAAGCCCAGCAGTGCAGCCAATGCCACGGTGAAGAAAATACCGAACTGAGCGGCTGCACCAAAGATCATCATCTTGGGGTTGGACAGCAGCGGGCCAAAGTCGATCATAGCACCGATGCCGATAAAGAGCAGAATGGGCAGGGCTTCAGAGGCCTCAATGGTGGTCTCGAACAGCCACTGGATAATGCCATGGGTTTCTCCAATACCCTCAGTGATCTGATCGATGGCGCCCGACAGAGGCAGGTTGACCAGAATGGCGCCGAAGCCCATGGGCATCAGCAGCGCAGGCTCAAAATCCTTGGCAATGGCCAGATAAATCAGCAGACCGCCGATGGCATACATGACGACCTGCTGCCAGGTAATCGCCATAATACCGGATAACAAAAATTCCACGTTTTTCATCTCCTGTTTGACTCGTTTTGAACGGCGAACAATCTATCATAAGAAAGACCTGTGCCCTATAAAAGGACACAGGTCTTGTCATTCAAAGTTAAACCACGGCCTTTTGGCCGGCGTGTTGATTTAACTGCACCGGATGGTGCCGACTACTCCCCTGGGATCATCAACATTTATCAGGAGTATTTTAGCACAACATAAATCGAAAGTCAATGAATTTGCGAAAAAAAGATGACAGAATTGTATACAAATCAAAGTCTGTATACCAGCCACGAAATTTTTACAGATTCACCCGGATAATCCTGACAAATTTCTGGTATCCTATTGTCAGGGTGGCCAAAAGGTTCCTTCCCCACTATATTTTCCAACAGAAAGGACGATCATTCATGAAACTGACAGCCAAATTTCTGCTGACAGCCGCAGCTTCCGCCCTGGTAACCTTCAGCACCTGGTCCATGATCCAGCTGCTACGTCGTCCCCGTCCTCAGTATATTGTGGTAGACTGAACCGTCTGATAAAACTCAGATCAGACGCTTTTCCTGCCAGCGGGTTCCTTTAAACCGCAAGACAAAGCAGGTAACCCGGGCAACCCAGTCGATAATCATAGCCCACCAGACACCTTCCACGCCCATATTCAGGGCCTGACCCAGCAAAAAGCTGAAACCAATCCGGAAGATCCACATGGAGAGCATCGAAACCACCATGGTAAACTTGGCATCTCCCGCTGCCCGCAGCGCATTGGGCAGGGTAAAGGAAGCCGGCCAGAAGATAATCGCCATGCCGCTGTGAATTATGACCAGATGCTGTGCCATTACGGCCGTCGTACCCGACAGATTGTAAAAGCCCACCAACGGACCCGCCAGAACCGTAGTCAACAGGTTGGTGATGAACATGGCCAGATAGGAGAGCTTCATCAGTACACCAGCATAATGCCTGGTCTGCTGATAATCTCCTGCACCTACACACTGCCCGACTACGGTAATCATCGCCAGGCCAAGGGCTGAACCCGGAATGACCGCAATGCTGCAAAGGGAGTTCGCTACTGCATTGGCAGCAATGGCACTGGTACCAAAGGTGGCAATCAGACTGGAAACCAGGATTTTTCCCACCTGGAACAGACTGTTTTCCACGCCATTGGGAACTCCTACCCGAAGAATGGAGCGGATCATATCAAACCGGATCCGGATCTTGTGAAGATCCCGCACCGACAGCACATAACGGGGATTTCGCAGCAGTACCATCATCAGCACCGCCGCCAGGATTCTGGCAAAAAGGGTTGCTGTGGCTGCACCGGCGACCCCCATATTGAAGCCATAAATCAGGATGGCATTTCCCACAATGTTGATGCCATTCATCAGCAGCGACACCAGCATGGAGATCTTGGAGTTGCCCATGGAGCGGAAAAGAGCGGCACCGCCGTTATAAACCGCCAAAAAGGGGTAGCTCACCGCTGAAATCCAGAAATAGGTCAGCGCATTGTCCATAACCTCGGCATCGATGTGTCCGAATACCATACTCAGGATGGAACGCCGGAAGATCAGTGCCGCCG
>CALXFL010000024.1 GCA_944387515.1 uncultured Clostridia bacterium | reverse complement strand
CGTCCTACCTCTGAAACCCTGTTCTGTGAGCACTACGCCCACATCATCCATTCCTACCGGGATCTGCCCAAGCTCTATAACCAGTGGTGCTCGGTTATGCGGTGGGAAAAGACCACCCGTCCCTTCCTGCGGACCTCTGAGTTCCTCTGGCAGGAGGGCCACACCATGCATGAGACCGAAGAGGAAGCCAGAGAGGAAACCCTGCGGATGCTGAACATCTATGCAGATTTCTGTGAGGAAGCCCTGGCCATGCCGGTACTCAAAGGTGAAAAGACCCCCAAGGAGAAGTTTGCAGGCGCTGAAGCCACCTACACCATCGAGGCTATGATGCACGACGGTGTGGCTCTTCAGTCCGGCACCAGCCACTATTTCGGCGACGGCTTCGCCCGGGCCTTTGACATTCAGTACACCGGCCGGGACAACAAGCTGGCCTACCCCCATCAGACTTCCTGGGGCGTTTCTACCCGTCTGATTGGTGGTATCATCATGACCCACGGTGATGACAACGGTCTGGTACTGCCTCCCGCTATCGCTCCCATTCAGCTGGTCATCATTCCCATCGCCCAGCAGAAGCCCGGTGTGCTGGAAAAGGCCAATGAGTTGAAAGAGCGGCTGTCCAATGTAGTTCGGGTCAAGCTGGACGATTCCTCCAACTCCCCCGGATGGAAGTTTGCTGAGTATGAGATGAAGGGCGTGCCCCTGCGTCTGGAGATCGGCCCCAAAGATATGGAGCAGAATCAGTGTGTACTGGTTCGCCGGGACACCCGGGAAAAGATCGTGGTTTCTCTGGATCAGCTGGAAGAAGCAGTTCCCGTTGCATTGAAGGCTGTTCATGACGGCCTCTATGCCAAGGCTCTGGAAAATCGTCAGAACCGCACCTGGAACGCTTGCAGCTGGGAAGAGTTCACCCAGATTGCAGCAGAGAAGAGTGGCTTTGTCCGTGCTATGTGGTGCGGCGACGAAGCCTGTGAAAACCGCATCAAGGAAGAAACCGGTCTCAAGTCCCGGTGCATCCCCTTTGGGGAGGAGCCCCTGGGCGAGACCTGCGTCTGCTGTGGACGTCCGGCCAAGAAGCTGGTTTACTGGGGCAGACAGTATTGATTCAATTGTAAAAATCGGGAGGACTGGCAGCTGCCGGTCCTCCCGATTTTGTTGTATAAAAAAGGAGGGCACCGTTCGAGCCGGTGTCCTCCTTTTTGTCAGGCATCCAGGTTTTTGGGGCTGTGCTTCTTGAGGGAAGGTTCATTGGCGGTCATATCCAATGCGGTGGCCCATTCCTCAATCAGGGCAGTGAAGTCCTCGCCCTTGAGCTGGGAGAGAATGGTGCTGCGCAGTCCTTCAAAGCCGGTGTCATCCAGGGACTGTTTCTGCCAGATATAGATATAGTTGGTGTCCTCGGTCATGCCAACGTCGCCATCCAGGGCTTCAAACAGCGCATCCAGCAGAAGAGAGGGATAGCTGCCTTCCTTGTACATGTATTCGGAAGTATCAGTTGCTTCAGTTTCGGAAGTTTCAGCAGTCTCGGAAGACTCGGCAACCTCGGAGGACTCAGTAGCTTCAGAAGACTCAGTGATCTCGGAGGACTCAGTAGTCTCGGAAGACTCGGCAGCCTCGGAGGACTCAGTAGCTTCAGAAGACTCAGTGATCTCGGAAGACTCAGCAGCCTCGGAGGACTCAGTAGTCTCGGAGGATTCGGTAGTCTCAGAGGACTCAGTGGCCTCGGAAGATTCAGCAGTTTCAGAAGAAGTCTCCTCCTCGGTTTCCTCTTCAGAAGCCTCATAATCGGCCTTGACGGTTTCAAAGTTTTCTCCGTTCTGGATCCGCTCCAGCAGAAGCTCTGCCTGCTTCTTGCGGGCGTCCAGCTTGCTGTCTTCCAGCTTTTCGCCCTCATCGTCGGTAAGGGGTACTACAAAGTAGCTGGCCTTCACATAGTTTTCCTCGTAGGCCTTGCGGAGCTCTTCCTCGGAGACTTCCTGTTCGCCGCCTTCGCCATAAATGGCATCGAATATCTTGTTCTGCTTCTCCGTGTTGGTCACCAGCTTGGTAAAGGAGGTCTGGCCGCAGCCCTCATCCTCGTAATAGGAGGAGACATAAGCCCAGTAGTTTTCCGCATAATTATCAATGGCAGCCTGCTCCTCTTCGGTAAAGGAAAGACCCATTTCCAGGAATTTTTCCTCTGTTGCCAGATACTGACGGGCCAGCTTTTCGGTTTCGTTGGTTACCCAGGTCAGGCCATCATAGCCTTCAATCTCCTGATCGAACAGAGAAAGGCTGGTGTCCACGCCTTCTACCATGGAAGCGCTCTGCACGGCAGCAATGGAAAGACCAATGTACATGCCCGAGGTAATCTCTGCATTGGCGGAGCGATAGGCCCAGCTGGTATCTGCACTGCAGCCGGCCAGACTGGCGGTCAGGGACAGGGTCAGCAGTCCGGCGGTTAATTTTCCAAAACGATTCACGTTTGATTCATTCCTTTCTATCTTTCCTGCCCACAGGCAGGCTATCTTTTGTATTATACATGATTTACCGGAGATTGTCCAGTGAATCAAAAAGAATTCACAAAGCAGTCGGATATGCAAAGGCCGCCCATGGCATTTTTCCATGAGCGGCTTTTATTTTATTCCAGAATCTGGAAGGTAACGGTGAGTGCGTTGTGGTCCGAAAGACCATTTACCAGCATATCCACCTGCTGAACCTCCAGTGTGTCATCGGTATAAATGACATTGTCAATGGCCTGGGTGTCCCAGTCCAGCCCCTGATAGGTGGGGTAGTAATGCTCATCGGTGTTGACGATGCCATACTCTTCGAAGAGAGCGAGCTCAGACAGATCCCGGATATTGAAGTCACCGGCAATGATCTTGCAGGGGTTTTCATCCTCTTCAAAGGACTGAAGCAATACTTCCAGCTGCTTGGCCCGGTAGGTATCACTTTCGGAGGAAAGATGAACATTGTAAAGGGAAAAGGTTTGTCCGCCCCGGCGCAGAGTACCTTTGATGATACCATTGTGAACTCCCTCTTCTATCAGTGGAGAAGGCTCGAATTTGGTAAAACGGCGCTTGGAGAGTATGCCGGTTCCATATTCTCCATTCTGGTATCCACCATTGTTTCCAAAATACTGGTAGTAGTAATTTCTACCACTTAGGATTTCCAGCGTGCTGACGCCATTCACACGGTCGGTATACTCATCAACCTCCTGAAGGAAGCAGATGTCAGCGCCGATCATTTCCAGCTGTTCCTGCTGCCAGTCCAAATGACCATTTCCGTGTTTGATATTCCAGGTGACAATGGTCAGGGTATCCTGCTGGGTGGTACCATATCCTACGCCCAGCAGATTCAGAATCAGCAGGCCAATGACCACCAGCAACGAGAGCACTTTTGCTTTCACTCAAAGATCAATCCTTTCCCAATCAACTAATTCTGAATAGTGCTGCATATTACACAGGTGTCGGGGAACCAGATTGACAAAGAATTTCCCGGTGTATCCTGTTGGCTCAGAGTTGAACGGCCAGCTCTGGACCCTTTACTGCATCCATTATTATAGTATATCGATTCCACAGTTTGTCAAGGTTTGTCGATTAAAAACGGAAATCTGCCCAAATAATATTGGTTTTGTCCCTAAGTTTACTAACACTTTACTTTTTGGTAAATTTGTAGGATAATGGAAGAAAAGAAAAGGGGGAACTCCTATGGTTCATCAGGAAAACGGGCGTTTTACAGACAGCAGTGGAAATCGGATTGCCTGGTATGGCTGGCAGCCTAAAACAGATCCTGTCGCGGTGGTACAGCTTTCCCATGGTATGTGTGAGTATGTGGAGCGGTACCAGCCTTTGGCGGAGTTTCTCTGCCGTCAGGGGGTGGCATTTTACGGCCACGATCATCCTGGACATGGACAGTCTGCGGCAGGATGGGAGGAGCTGGGGTATTTCCGTGCCAAGGATGGCGCCTCCCTGTTGGTAGAGGATCTGCGTCAGATGCATTTGCAGCTGTGCAAGCGGTTTCCGGAGCTGCCGATTTTTCTTCTGGGACATAGCATGGGTTCCTTTGTGGCCAGAGCTTATCTGTCCCGGTATGCAGATGGACTGGCAGGCGCTGTGATCTGTGGCACCAGTGGCGGCAATCCGGCGGCTGGCCTGGGGAAGATGCTGGCAGAGCTGGTGGTCCGGGTAAAGGGCGGTCATCATCGCAGCCGCCTGCTCAATCAGCTGGCCTTCGGCAGCTATAACAAGCGGTTTGGCAACCGGACGCCTTATGAGTGGCTCACCCGGGATCAGGAAATCGTGGACCGGTATGCAGCGGATCCTTTCTGCAATTATATCTTTACCGCTGCGGGCTTTCGGGATCTGTTTTCGCTGTTGGAGCAGGTGTCCGCTTCGGATTGGGCGGGGGGAATCCCTGACGATCTGCCATTGCTGCTCATTGCCGGAGAGGAGGATCCAGTGGGAGATTATGGAAAAGGGGTCGAGCAGGTAGCTGCCCGGCTGCGTGAAGCCGGTGTGCAGGATCTGACTCTGCGGCTCTATCCCCAGGACCGGCATGAGATTTTCAATGAGCTGGACCGGCAAACCGTTTATGAGGAATTGTGGCAGTGGATCCAGCAGAGGTTGTAATATTTTTTCTCTGGAATACAATTGTTTTTCAGAAAAGGATTGCAAAACCCTTTCAGATGGTCTATAATAGTAGGCACTGAATGAAATTGCCATCTGATTAAAGACAGCTGTTTCCTTTTTTCGGAGATTCCGGATAAGAAAACACGGTCTGCCAGGAGCAAAATTCCAAAATGGATAAGGAGAGAACCAACATGTTTCAGGATTTGATGGACACCATCGGCTTTGTGGCCAAAACAGATCCCGCTGTGGCGGATGCCATGGCGCAGGAGCTCGCTCGCCAGCGCCGCAATATTGAGCTGATTGCCAGCGAGAACATCGTTTCCCCTGCGGTCATGGCCGCCATGGGCAGCATTCTCACCAACAAATACGCAGAGGGCTATCCTGGAAAGCGGTATTACGGTGGCTGTCAGTGTGTGGACATCGTGGAGAATATTGCCAGAGACCGTGCCAAGGAGCTGTTTGGTGCTGAGCATGCCAATGTACAGCCTCATTCCGGCGCACAGGCCAATCTGGCGGTGTATTTTGCGCTGCTTCAGCCGGGTGACACCATCCTGGGCATGAGCCTGGCAGAGGGCGGCCACCTGACCCATGGCTCTCCTGTCAATATGTCGGGCAGCTACTTCAATGTAGTTCCTTATGGAGTGGACAGCGAGACTGGCTGTATCGATTATGACAAGGTCATGGAGCTGGCCATGACCCACAAGCCCAAGCTCATTGTAGCGGGTGCTTCCGCCTATCCCCGGACCATTGATTTTGCCCGGTTCCGGGAGGTGGCAGATGCCTGTGGCGCCTATCTGATGGTGGATATGGCCCATATTGCCGGCCTTGTTGCAGCTGGCCTCCATCCCAATCCCGTTCCTTATGCAGATGTGGTCACCACCACTACCCACAAGACCCTCCGTGGTCCCAGAGGCGGTCTGATTCTCTGCCGGGAGGAACTGGCTAAGAAGATTGACAAGGCCATCTTCCCCGGTACCCAGGGCGGTCCCCTGATGCACATCATTGCGGCGAAGGCTGTCTGCTTCGGGGAGGCGCTCTCTCCCGAATTCCGCACCTATCAGCAGGGCATTGTGGACAATGCTCAGGCCTTGGCCAAGGGACTTCTGGACCGTGGCTTTGATCTGGTTTCGGGCGGTACCGACAACCACCTGATGCTGCTGGATCTCCGGAGCATGGGCATCACCGGCAAGGAACTGGAAAAGAAACTGGATGAGGTGTATATCACCGCCAACAAGAATGCCATCCCCAATGATCCCCAGAGTCCGTTCATCACCAGCGGTGTCCGTCTGGGTACACCGGCTGTCACCACCCGTGGCATGAAGCCGGCAGACATGGATATCATTGCCCAGTGCATCTACCTGACAGCCACAGATTTCGAGGCTTCTCAGGAAAAGGTGCGGGCTATGGTAGAGGAGCTGTGCGGACGGTATCCGCTGTATCAGGCCTGATATTACCAGAATATGGAAAGCGGCAGAGAGAAATTCTGCCGCTTTTTTGGTAGTATATGGAAATTTTGAAAAGGAGATTATTTTTTCTTCAACGCTTATTCATAGTTCTGTATTTATTTTTTAAGATATACGAAATCTCTGTGAAAACATTCCAGAAAAGGGGGAAAATACCGGGGGTTTCTTTGCATAAAAGGTTGACGCCTCCTGTCGGACTGTGTTAGAATAAATAGTACAGTTACCGGCTGGTTACGATTTCATGGGCAGCAGGTTCAGGCCGGGAACGCTGCCTCGTTTTTTCGTTTTTTCCAAGGAGAAGGGCGTTAACATGAACCTGTTTCTGAAAAAGATGATGGCTTCCGTACTGGTGATGACACTGGCTGTAACAGCAGTTGCTTTACCGGTGGCGGCAGACTGGAGCAAGGATTCCTCCGGACGCTGGATCTATCTCACCAGCGGACAGACCCGTGCCACTGGATGGCTGAAGGTCGGTGGAACCTGGTATTATTTTGACGGCAATGGTATCATGCAGACTGGTTGGCAGAAAATCGGCGGCACCTGGTATTATTTCCGGGACTGGGGCGGCATGGTTACCGGTTGGCAGAAAATTGACGGAACCTGGTATTATTTCCGGGATTGGGGCGGTATGGTTACCGGCTGGCAGAAGATTGACGGCGTCTGGTACTATTTCAACGGCGGCGGCAGTATGTGCAAAGGCTGGGTTCAGTCCGGCGGAAAATGGTACTACCTCAGCGGAACCGGCGCGATGCGGACCGGTTGGCTGCTGGACAGAGGAAGCTGGTACTATCTGAATTCTTCCGGTGCGATGATTACCGGATGGTCTCAGATTGGCGGCAAAACCTATTACTTCAATGGCAGCGGTGTGATGGCAGTGGGAACTGTGACCATCGGCGGCGAAAGCTATGAGTTTGACAGCAGCGGCGCCTATATTGGAAATAAGGTGCCTGGCGATTCGGTAGCGGAACAGGTGCTGGCACTGGTCAATCAGATGCGAGCGGCCGAAGGCCTCCCTACGCTTTCCCTTTCCACCTCTCTCTGTAAGGCTGCTGATATCCGGGCCAAGGAGCGGGCCGCCATGGGCTCTATTGCCCATTACCGGCCGGATGGCTCTGAGTGGTATACTGTTTTGCAGGAGGTAGGAGTCTCTGGTGCAGGGGCTGCAGAGAACCTGGCTTATGGCGTCAGCACACCTGAGGCGGTGATGAAGGCCTGGATGGAATCCCCCAGTCACAAGAGTGCGATTCTGAATCCCAGTTACCTTTATATGGGTGTAGGCAATTATACCCAGAATGGCGTGACCTATTGGGCACAGCTTTTTTCCAGTAGCAGCACCGCTAAAAATTGACTTGCGAAAATTTACATAGCAGCTGGTTATCTCCATAGCCAGCTGCTTTTGTCATCTTGAGACAGGCAGCCAGAATCTTGACCCTAGCAAAAAATTAAAACGATTCCGGTTCAGTAACAGACATTTTTGGACAGAAAGGAAGGCAACTTTATGGAAAATCTGAGATCTGATTTTATTGTGGACCATAAACCGGGAGAATGGGTAACCATTCGTTTGGGAGATAATGGCGAACAATGGTCCGGGCGGATTATAGACTGGAACGAACGCAGGCTTCGCCTGGAGGTGGAAGGATATCCCCGTTCCATCCTGTTTTCTGCGATTACAGCGTACTATCAGACACAGCAGGCCAGTCAGCCTTCCATTTTGCCTGTTCAGGCAGAGACACCGGCAGAGCAGGCTGTAAGACGGGTAGGAGACGCACAGTGCCGGCTGACACCGTTGGATATGGCCGATCTCAGTGAGCAGATCCGCCTGGCGCCCAACACCGTAGAAAAGGAACGGGTCTCCAATCTTTGCTACCACTTCAAGCAGTATCTGTCCACCATCCCCAGAGATCCGCAGACGTTGAAGCGGCTGCTCGCTTCTGCCGACACGCTGAGCGGACAGTATACCTCCAGCGACCTGGTACAGCGGTTGGCCGGAGAAATTGCGCAGGCTGCCCAGAGCTGGGGGCAGGCAGAAGAGAACTTCAATGCTGCGGGCCTGTATGGCCGTGCTTTCGCTGCCGCACAGCAGGCGGCAGATATCGAGCTTCAGCAGGACGACGGCGCCTGTCATCTGCTTTATGAGAAAAAGCTCCAGGCATCGGTGGTGTACAACTATGTACGGCTGATGGAAAAGGAGCATGATCTGTCGGTCTTCTATCGTTTCCTGGAAACCAGAGGGGAGGAGTACGCCCAGCTGGCAGCAGATTGTCTCTGCTGGCTACTGGCCCAGCAGCAGCTTCCTTTGCCGGAAGGCGCTGCCATCTCGGAATCCACCGTCATTTCGGCCATGGCTGAGCTGGTGGAGAAAGCCTACCCCGTCCCCATGGACAATCAGATGTACCAGCTGGAGCGGGAGGATGAGGAGGAAACGGAACCCACTCCCCCTTCGGAGCCTAGGGAAGAAACACCTGTGGTGCAGCCGGCAGAAGAGCCGGAGCAGGATGTGGAAGGTTACATCCACGGTTATAACTATCTTCGGAAGATCGGACGGATTTGCAGCAAGTCCAAACCCGATTGGTTCTTCCATCTGAACCACATCACCGATCCGAGCCTTCGGCTCATGATGGAACAGGATCCCCAGCGCCGCTATCTGGTGTGCTTTGACGTGGGCAGCAATATGCAGGGACCCTGTGCGGTCAATATCCGCCTTCGGGACCCGGATCATCCCTTTGAAGAGGATTTGACTCTGGATGAGGAGCATACCGGTCAGATTGTTCAGTTTTATCCTGACTTCATGAATGGACATATTGCGGAAGGGGAAAAGATCTACCAGTTCCGTGTGGATGAAATTTCCGATCAGGTGCTGCAGAATTACTGTCGGATCTTTTCCGATGTGGTCCAGCGCAAGTTCCCGCTGATCTTCCGGCTCAAGAATCTGGCCGGAGGGAAACAGGTAGCAGTGGATATCCGCAAGGCTGAGCCCTTCTCTCCGTCGGAGGAACAGCTGATCGCCCGGGAGATGGAGCAAGAGAAGAACCGGCAGGGTGTGATGACTGCCTATTACTTCTCCCAGCGTCAGGGACAGATCAGCGGCGGAAGCATGACCTATCAGTTTACCCTGGATGACATTACCGATCCGGTGCTGCATGATCTCTGTGCCACCACCAAAAATGTGGCAGCCCGCCGTCCCAGGGTGGTATTCTCGGTTGCCTGGCGGCGGAATATTGCCTGGGCCGAAAACATCCGGCGTTTTGATGTGGCGCCCGAGGAGCACACGGTTTCGCTTCCTTCGGAACCTCAGCTGGTCGAAGAAGAAAAACCGGCCATCAGCGCCAATCCCTTTCTGAATCTTCCTCCCTGGCCGGTGCATCAGTTCAGCGATGACCTCTATGTCCGGGCGCAGGAGGAAAAGCTCCACGGCGACCTGGATCGGGCAGTCGAGCTTTATCTGGATGCCATCCGGGCTGGTTGCCGGCTGGAATCCTCGGTGGGCGATCTGGTTGGCCTGTTCTTGCAGATGAACCAGAATGAGAAAGCCATCCAGCTGATGGAAGCCTTTGAAAAGGTGCTGCCAGCTGACAAAGCCCTCAACAACTGGATCACCATCTATGACCGCACCAAGTCCAACGATCCCCGTCTGCACCAGCTGTATGAGCAGGTGCTCAGGGGAAACCTCAAGCTCAATACCCGGTTCCATTACCTGATTAAGCTGGCCCAGCTGGAAACCCGAATGGGGGATTATCCCACGGCGATGGAGACCTACCGCAAGTGGGAAGAACTGGCGGTACAGGCGGAGCGGGGCATCATGGGCAGCCATGGATGGGAGAAAGCCACCCTTTCGCCCGGCCAGAAGCAGGTAGTCAAACGGGGCCGCGCCATCTGCCTCTACCACATGGGTCAGGTAGAACGGGCCAAAACCATGGCCAGTGAACTGGTAGCCATCAAGCCGGATGACGCAGCGGCATTGGCAATTCTCGATGATACGCTGACGCCTGCCGGCACAGCGCCTGCAGAGCAGGGCTGACAAAGTAAAAGAGCCTGGCTTTTTAGCCAGGCTCTTTGCTGTTATACCAGTTCTGTAATGAACCGCACAATGTTCCAGACATTTACCAGCGCAATGGCGCCAAGCATGTACATGAATACCTTGTCCACACCCTGGTCCGAAATCCGCTTGGAGATCACGCTGCCGATGATAGCACCCACGACACCGCCAGCTGCCATCAGTACCACCAGCCAGATGCTCACATCCGGCACCGTGTTGCCCAGGAAGGTGCTGCCCAGGCTCACCAGCTGGGAGAAGAAGATGACGAAGATGGAGTTCTTGGCGGCCTCCTTGCTGGTCATGGAAAAGAGCCAGCAGAGAATGGCGACGTTGGCAGGACCGCCTCCGATACCCAGGAAGGAGGAAATGATGCCCAGGGTCAGGCCGACAACCGCACACAAAATTAGTCCCCGCAGATTTTTCGGCTTGATTTTGCTCTTGAAGAGGTAGTACACCAGTACCGCCAACGTCATGGCCAGGAGCAGAATCGCCTGAATCAGGCCCAGAACGGCTTCGTTGGAGAAGTTCTGGCGGATCAGCTCAAACATCCATTTTCCCAGCAGACCACCGGCAACAGAACCGGCAGCCAATGGAATGGTGACACTCTTTTCCAGCTTGACTCCGTTGCCACGTCCCCGGATCAGGGAGGAGGCAGCCATGCAGAAGACAGTACAGCCGGACAGGAAGCTGATGGCGCTCACTGGCAGCAGGTTCATGGCGTCAGCAATGGGCTTGATGAGAATACCACCGCCGACGCCGGTGATGGCGCCCAAAGTAGAGGCGATCAGGCAGAGCAGGAAAAGAATCAGGTTCATCATACAGTCTCTCCATTCCGGGTAAATCCCTTGTTCCGTTTTGAAGTCTCTCTTTTTTCATTATATCGCAGGCAGCAGAAAAAGAAAAGGGCAGACCGGATAAATCCTGAAAAAACAAAATATTTTAAAGGGATTTCCTGAAAACCCGGAGAGCCGATTGACAAGGCGCTTTTTTTCTCCTATAATAAAGTCATACACACAAAAGCGACGAAGGGGAAAAGCGGCAGCGCCTGTTTCAGCGAGAGGGCAGATTGGTGAAAGGCTCTTATATGGCAACCCCGCAGGCCGCCCCGGAGCTCCGTGCAGAACACGGCGTTTCCCGCGTTAAGGGGTCAGAGTGGCAGTCCGCATCTGTGGACTGCAAGTTGGGTGGTACCACGGAATCAGGATTTCGTCCCAGTTGGGGATGAAATCCTTTTTGTTTTTCCGGCACCACAATCATACAGAAAGGATGACGCATATGGATCAGATTTTACAGGTACTCAGCGGCAACGCACGGATGGATCTGGACAAGATGGCCGTGATGCTGGATATGCCGGCGGAGGAAATTCAGAAGAAGATACAGGAATACGAGCAGGCCGGTGTCATTCGGGGTTACAAGCCCCTTCTGGACTACGACAAAATCGACACGGAGCTGGTAGAGGCCATCATCGAGGTACGGGTCAGCCCTCAGCGGGATTTCGGCTTTGAGGAGATTGCCCGGATTATCAGCGAATACAACGAGGTTTCCAGCGTTTACCTGATGAGCGGCGGCTATGACCTGCATCTGCGGGTGGTGGGCAAGACCTTCAAGGACATTGCTCTCTTTGTGGCCCAGCGGCTGGCTGTGCTGGATGGTGTGCTTTCTACTGCCACCCATTTTGTGCTCTCCCGGTATAAGGACTGGGGTATCATCCTGGGAGAAAACGGCATTGATGAGAGGAGGAACATTTCAATTTGATGGATATGGAAAAACTCATTGCCCGGCGCACTGCCGGGCTGAAGCCCTCCGGCATCCGCCGCTTTTTTGACATCGCCAATGAGATGGAAAATGTCATCTCCCTGGGTGTGGGTGAGCCGGACTTCAAAACCCCCTATGCAGTCCGCCGGGCTGCCATGGACAATTTGCAGCGAGGTAAAACCGCCTACTCCGCCAATGCCGGCCTGATGCCGCTGCGTAAATCCATTGCCGCCTATATGTCCCGCAGCTTTTCGCTGGATTATGACCCCAAAAGCGAGATTATCGTGACGGTGGGCGGTTCTGAGGGTATCGATCTCTGCATCCGGGCCTTTGTGGATCCGGGCGATGAGGTGCTGGTTCCTGAGCCCAGCTTTGTGGCCTATGCTCCTATTGTAACCCTGGCCTGCGGCGTACCGGTCCCGATTCCCACCCTGCAGGAGGATGACTTCCGGCTGACCGCTGCCCAGCTGGAGGCAGCCATCACCCCCAAGACCAAGGTTCTGGTGCTGCCCTTCCCCAATAATCCCACTGGCGCTGTCATGCGCCGGGAGCATCTGGAGGAAATCGCAGAGGTGCTGCGCCGTCACGACATTGTGGTGCTGTCCGACGAAATCTACGCCGAACTGACCTACAATGGCCGCCATGTCTCCATTGCCGAGATTGACGGCATGAAGGAGCGCACCATCATTGTAAACGGCTTCTCCAAGAGCTTTGCGATGACCGGCTGGCGGCTGGGCTTTCTCACCGGTCCGGCACCTGCCATCAAGCAGATGCTGAAAATTCACCAGTACGCCCTGATGTGCGCCCCCACCACCTCCCAGTATGCAGCCATTGAGGCGCTGGATCACTGTGAGGAGAATATTGCCCAGATGCGGGCGGAATACAATCTCCGCCGCCGTTTTGTGGTGGATGCCTTTAACCGGTTGGGGCTCAGCACCTTTGAGCCGGAAGGCGCCTTCTATATCTTCCCATGTATCAAGTCCACCGGCCTTTCTTCGGAAGAGTTCTGTGAAAAGCTGCTTTACAGCCAGCGGGTGGCGGTGGTGCCGGGTAACGCCTTCGGTGACAGCGGAGAGGGCTTTGTCCGGGTATCCTATTCCTACTCCGTCAACCACCTCACTGAGGCAGTGCGGCGGATCGGCTGCTTCCTGGAGGAGCTGAAGCAGTCATGAGGGGAATCGTATCGGTACAGGCTGCCACCTCCTACGATGAAGCGGTGATGGATGCCTGCGTGGCGGGACATTTTGAGCTGCTCCGACTGGACGAGCTGCTGCGGCCCGATATGCGGGTCACCATCAAGCCCAATCTGTTGATGAAACGCCGGCCAGAGGAGGGCACCACCACCCATCCGGCACTGGTTGCCGCCATTATCCGGCGGCTCCAGAAGGCCGGAGTAACCCAAATTACCCTGGCGGACAGTCCCGGTGGGCTTTATAACCATCCGCAGCTCACCGCCATCTACCGGGCAACCGGCATGGAGGCGGTGGCAGAGGAGACCGGCACACAGTTGAATCTGGCGCTGGAATCCCAGAACCTTTCCTGCCCGTCCCCTGCCCTCTGCCGCAGCTTTCCCATTATCCAGCCGGTGGCAGGGGCCGATCTGGTTATTTCCGTCTGCAAGCTGAAGACCCACTGCATGGCCGGACTGTCCGGCGGCGTCAAAAATCTCTTTGGCTGTATTCCCGGACTGACCAAGCCGGATTTTCACTGGCGGTATCCCGATCCGGAGGATTTTTGCAGTATGCTGGTGGATCTCTGCGAAACGGTGAAACCGGCGATTACCTTCTGTGATGCGGTGATTTCCATGGAGGGGGACGGCCCCTCTTCAGGACAGCTGCGTCCTACCGGTATGACCCTTTGTTCCAGGTCCCCCTATGCCCTGGGCATGGCGCTCTGTCAGGTCATTGGCCGGGATCCTGAGGAAATTCTCACCGTCAAGGCGGCCGCTTCCAGAGGGGTGGGACCGGCTGGTCCTCAGGAGGTGGAGCTGGTGGGTGATCCGCTTCAGTGCTATCCGGATTTTCGCCGTCCCTGCACGGTGAGCATGGATTTCCTCTCCAAGGTGCCGGGAGTTCTGCGGCCGGTGGTGCGTCCACTGGTGGACCGTTTTCTCACGACCCGTCCCAGAATCGACCACAAGCGCTGTGTGGGCTGCGGCAAATGTGCAGAGAGCTGTCCGGCTCATACCATCACCCTACGGGATGGGAAGGCATGGATCGATGACAGCAAATGCATCCGCTGCTACTGCTGCCACGAGATGTGCCCCATCCGGGCCATTCATGTGAAGCAGAACCGCCTGCTTCGCCTGTAACAAAGGAGGATCACATGAAAGAGATCAAGCTCCGGGCTGCCGCCAAGATCAACCTGTCGCTGGACATTGTGGGACGGCGGGAGGATGGCTACCATCTGATGGATATGGTCATGCAGAGTGTGGGACTGGCTGACACTGTCCGGCTGAAAAAACAGCCCGAACAGGTGAGCGTGTCGGTGATGCGTGACGGCCTTCAGGTGGGCGGCATCCCGCAGGATGACACCAATACCGCGGTGCGTGCTGCCCGGCTCTTTTTTCAGCATACCGGTCTGCATGAAGGATGTCAGATCCAGATTGAAAAGCGGATTCCTCATCAGGCAGGCATGGGCGGCGGCAGTGCAGATGCAGCTGCCGTACTCATTGGCCTTAACCGGCTGTATGGTGCCGGCCTTTCTCCCCAGCAGCTGGCGGAGATCGGTTTGCAGGTGGGGGCAGACGTTCCCTTCTGCCTGGTAGGCGGTACAGCCCGGGTGAGGGGAATCGGTGAACGCATTGAGCCGGTGACACCTTTGACGGTGGGACACCTGGTGGTTATCAAGCCGCCCTTCGGCATCTCCACCGGGGAGGCTTTTGCCTCCTTTGACCGGCATGGTGTTGCCATGCGGCCAGACAATCAAGCGCTGATCCGTGCCATTGGCAAAGGCGATCTTTCAGCCATGGCCATGGCGATGGTCAACGTTATGGAGGAGTCCGCCGGCCATCCCGAAATCCGCACCCTGCGGGAAGAACTGACTGACGCCGGCGCCCGGGCCACCCTGATGACCGGCAGCGGTTCGGCGGTGTACGGCATCTTTGCCAGTGAACTGGAAGCCCTGTCCGCCATGGGGCGGATGCTGGGGGCCGGCAAGACCTATCTGACCGTGCCGGTTCCGGAAGGCGTTCAGATTGCAGAAACGCTGTAACAGTGAATAGGTCCAGACAGGATCGTCCATACTTTTTCCAGACACTG
>CALXFL010000023.1 GCA_944387515.1 uncultured Clostridia bacterium | reverse complement strand
ATGGTAGGCCTGGACCCCCACGCCATCAAGGAGCTGAAACAGGTGTTTCAGGAGCTGCGGGCGTCGGGCTGCTCGGTGCTCATCAGTACCCATATGCTGGACAGCGTTGAGGACTTCTGGGACGTGGCCCACATCATGAAGGACGGCAGCTTTGCTGCTACCTGCCGCCCCGGCGACGAGGGGCTCTCTTTGGAGGAACTGTTCTTTAACATTACCGAGGGAGCCGGTAATGGCATTTCTGAGGGGGGAGGGGCAGAGTCATGAAGGCCATCGCCTACCTGATGGGCACCACCCTGAAAAATGCCCTGCTGGAGCTGAAAAAGAAGCCCTCCCGGCTGATTCTGCTGCTGGTCATGGCGGCGCTGCTGGGAATGATGGTCTTCCAGGGCCAGGCGTCTGCCCCCGATCTGGAGCTACGCCAGGATCCGGCCCAGCTTTCGGCTATCCTGTTGGGGCTCTATCTCTTCCTGATGGTGTCGGTGAGCCGGCAGGGGCTCTCCTCCGGCGCCACCTTCTACACCATGGCGGATGTGAATTTACTGTTCCAGACGCCTATCTCCCCCCGCCGGATCCTGATTTATGGACTGGTGCGTCAGATGGGAACCTCGATGCTGGTGGGCATCTTCCTGCTGTTCCAGTACAGCAACGTCAATCGCTTCTATGGCGTGACCATGGGTGGCCTGATTCTCATTCTCCTAAGCTACGGCATGACCGTATTCTGTGCCCAGCTCACCGCGATGACGGTCTACACTCTCACCGCTGGCCGGGAGCGGGGCAAGCAGATTGCCTCGGTGATTCTCTATGCGCTCCCCGCCGTGATTCTCGCCTGGGTGGGACTGGCCGCGTTCCAGAATCTGGGGAATGGCCCTCTTTCTGCCGCTATTGCGGCAGCGGATGCACCGCTTATGAAGGCTATGCCGGTGGTGGGCTGGATGCAGCTGGCTTCCGGGGCTGGCATGGGCCGGGGTCTCTGGCAGCTGGGATTGGGCTTTTTGCTGTCGGTGGTTTATTGCGTGGTGCTGATCCAGGTGATTCTCCATGTAAGCGCAGATTTCTACGAAGACGTGCTTCAGGCCACCGAGGTCTCCTTCCAGCAGCTGGCCGCCAAGAAGGAGGGCCGGGTGGACATGACGCCCGCCAAGGTCAAGGTGGGCCGCACCGGCCTGAAGGGCGGTCAGGGCGCTTCGGTTTTCTTCTACAAGCACCAGCTGGAGGACCGGCGGGCCAGTATCTTCCTGCTGGACCGGGTGAGCCTGCTGATGGCGGCGGTGACCGTCCTGATGGCCTTTTTCTTCCGGGACGCTGGCATTGTGGCAGTGGTGGCCATGGGCGCCTATTTGCAGCTCTTTTCCACCATGACCGGCCGGTGGCTCCGGGAGCTGGCGCTGCCCTATATCTACCTGGTGCCCGAGTCCGCCTTCCGGCGGCTGCTGGCTCTCTGCGGACAGCAGATGCTCCGGGTGGCGGTGGACAGTCTGCTGGTGATGATCCCTGCCGGCCTGATCCTGGGGGCGTCGCCCATGGAGATTGCGACGGGTGTGCTGGCCCGGGCGGGCTTTGGCCTGCTCTATATGGGCGGTAACATCCTCTGTCAGCGGGTACTGGGAGGACTGGCAAGCCGGGCGCTCAGCTTTGTCTTTTATTTCATGATCCTGATGGTGCTGCTGTTGCCATCGGTATTTGTGGGCTTGGGACTGGGCTTTTTGCTGGGCATCCCGGCAGGACTGCTGGGCACGGCTGTTTGCAATGTGCTTCTGACGGCGCTGCTTTTGTGGCTCTGCCGCAATATGCTGGACTGTGCAGAATTGAACCAGTAATAGCCTGGGTGGCCGGACGTTCTTTGTCTGGCCTGTCGAAAAATTTTTTCCTTTCCCCTCTTGACAACACCTCAAAACCCCGCTATAATAGCTACCAAAGCAAAACGGCGCACCCCAAAACGGGGCGCCCCCTCAATATGGCGTTGACGGGAAGAGTAGACTGGAATGGCGTGAGTGGGGATTTTCCCCCGTCAGAGAGCTGCGGATGGTGGGATCGCAGTACAACGTTCCTGTTTGAAGAACATCCCTGAGCCGCTGACCCAACAGAGCGAACGCTCCTAGGAGCGTGAAGGCTCCCAGTAGGCTCAGCCGGGTTCGGACCGTTATATCCGATAAATATTTCGGCGGTGTATCCGCCCAGTATTGAGTCGGGATCGTTGATCCAATTTAGGTGGTACCGCGGAAGAATGGCCTTTCGTCCTAACTGGTTACAGTGGGGACGAAAGGCTTTTTTATTTCCCAGCGCTGCCCTTTGGGAACGGTTCCCGGAGAAAGGAAGATGTGTGATGATGAGAACCAGATATTGCGGCCTGTTCCAGGAGGAGGACGTGGGCCGGGAGGCCTGTGCGGCGGGCTGGGTTGAGAACCGCCGGGACATGGGCGGTGTCATTTTTGTGGATCTGAAGGACCGGGAGGGGACCTTGCAGGTGGTCTTTGACCAGAAAAACCTGCCGGAGGCGGATTTTGCCGCCGCCGAGCACCTGCGCAGCCAGTCGGTGATTCAGGTGTGGGGAGAGATCCGCCTCCGGGACGAGGAGACATTGAACCCCCGGCTGGATACCGGTACCATTGAGTTGGCGGCCCGGAAGATGACGGTGCTTTCTCAGGCGGCGCCCCTGCCCTTTGACCCGGCGGACTGCGCCGGGGTGCGGGAGGAGCTGCGGCTCCGGTACCGGTATCTGGACCTGCGCCAGAGCCGCCTTTACCAGAACCTCCGGTTCCGCCACCGGCTCTGCCAGGTGACCGAGGCATATCTCGACCGGGCCGGCTTTCTCCAGGTGGAAACGCCGATGCTCTGCAAGTCCACCCCTGAGGGCGCCCGGGACTATCTGGTTCCCAGCCGGGTTCATCCCGGCAACTTCTACGCGCTGCCCCAGTCCCCCCAGATTTACAAGCAGCTGCTGATGGTAGGGGGCATCGACCGGTATTACCAGATTGCCCGCTGCTTCCGGGATGAGGACCTGCGGGCCGACCGGCAGCCGGAGTTCACCCAGGTGGACATGGAGCTTTCCTTTGTGGACCAGGAAGACATCTTTGCCCATCTGGAGGGGCTTTTCCGCCACATCATGGTGGAGATGAAGGGCATCGACCCTGGCCCCTTCCAGCGGATGACCTGGCAGGAGGCCATGGACCGGTACGGCTCCGACAAACCCGACCTGCGGTTCGGGCTGCCCATCGTGGACCTGACCGATCTGGCGGCGTCCTGCGGCTTCAGTGTCTTCCGCAAGGCCGTAGAGGCTGGCGGAGTGGTGCGGGCCATCACGGTGCCCGGCGGCAACGCCTTCACCCGTTCCACCATCGACACGCTGACCCGCAAGGCCCAGCAGCTGGGGGCCAAGGGAATGGCCTGGATTGCGGTCCGCCCCGACGGGGAGATCTACTCCATCCTGACCCATTATTTCACTTCCGAAGAGCTGGATGCCATTCTGACCCGGGCGGATGCCCACCCGGGGGATTTCGTCCTCTTTTCAGCCGACAAGCTGTCCACCGTCCGGCGGGTACTGGGCGGACTGCGGTTGGAGCTGGGCGAGCTGCTGGGCCTGCGGGATCCGGCGGTCTACCGGTTTTTGCTGGTCACCGACTTCCCCCAGTTTGAGTGGTCGGAGGAGGAGAAGCGGTGGGTGGCCACCCACCATCCCTTCACGATGCCTTACCCTGAGGATTTGCCCTATCTCCAGTCGGATCCCGGCCGGGTGCGGGCGCAGGCCTACGACGTGGTGCTAAACGGGGTGGAGCTGGGCTCCGGTTCCATCCGGATCCACGACCAGCAGGTCCAGCAGACTATGTTTGAGGCGCTGGGCTTCGGTGCCGCAGAAACCCAGGACCGGTTCGGCTTTCTGGTGGAGGCCTTCCGGTATGGCACCCCGCCTCACGGCGGCTTTGCCTTCGGCCTGGACCGGCTCTGTATGCTGCTCTGTGGGGCGGAGTCTTTGCGGGAGGTCATCGCCTTCCCCAAGGTACGGGATGCCTCCTGCCCCATGACCAGCGCGCCCACTCCGGTGAGCAGTGACCAGCTGGCGGTGCTGGGCTTGCTGGATGGTTTTGGCCCCGCTCCGGTGGAGCAGCCCAAAGCTGCCCCCAGCATGGATCTGGAGCGGGTGGCGGAGCTGGCTCAGCTCTCCCTGACTCCCGAGGAGCAGGAACGGCTGCCCCGGGAGATGGAGAGTATTCTCACCTTTGCCCGGGCCCTTTCAGAGGTGGACACCGAAGGGGTGCCACCCACCGCCCACATTGTCCCCCTGTCCAACGTTTTCCGGCCGGATGTGCCCCAGCAGCTGTTCACCCGGGCCGAGATGCTGGCAGGCGCTCCCACCACCGACGGCACCTGGCTGACGGTGCCCCACACCTTTGACTGAGAGGAGGATGCAGCATGGAAAAGGATCTGACAAAACTGACCGTTCGCCAGCTGGCGGACGGCATGGCCCGCCGCGTCTTCTCATCGGAGGAGGTGACGGCGGCAACGCTGGCCGCCATCCGGCAGCGTGACCCGGAGATCGGGGCCTATCTGACGGTGCTGGAGGAGGACGCCCTGGCGGCTGCCCGGGAGAGCGACCAGCGGCGGAGCAAGGGCGAGGCGCTGTCCCCCCTGGACGGCATCCCCGCCGGTATCAAGGACAACATCTGCACCAAGGGGGTGCGCACCACCTGCGCCTCCCGGATGCTGGAGCAGTTTGTCCCGCCCTATGACGCCCATGTGATGGAGCAGCTCAAGGGAGCGGGTGTGGTGATGCTGGGCAAGCTCAACATGGATGAGTTTGCCATGGGCTCTACCACCGAGAACAGCCACTTCCAGCTGACCCGCAACCCCGCCGACCCCAGCCGGGTACCCGGCGGCTCCTCCGGCGGTTCAGCGGCGGCAGTGGCAGCGGGGGAGGCGGCCTTCGCCCTGGGCAGCGACACCGGAGGCTCCATCCGCCAGCCTGCGGCCTTCTGCGGCGTGGTGGGGCTGAAGCCCACCTACGGCGCCGTCTCCCGGTACGGACTGGTGGCGTTTGCCTCCTCCCTGGACCAGATCGGCCCCCTGACCCGGGATGTGGCCGATGCCGCCCTGGTGATGAACGCCATCGCCGGCCATGACCGGCGGGATTCCACCTCGGTGCCCGGAGAGACCCCCGATTATACCGCCCTCTTGGGGCAGGAGATCCGGGGCAAGCGGCTGGCCCTGCCCCGGGAGTTTCTGGGGGAGGGATTGGCCCCGGCGGTGCGGGAGGCCGTTCTGGGGGCAGCCCGGCGGTTTGAGCAGCTGGGCGCCCGGGTGGAGGAGGTGTCGATGCCGGCCCTTGGCCACGCCCTGCCCGCCTACTATATCCTGTCGTCGGCGGAGGCCTCCTCCAACCTGGCCCGGTTTGACGGCATCCGGTATGGTTACCGCTCCCCCCACTACGAGGACATGGCGTCCCTCTACCGCAACACCCGCAGCGAGGGCTTCGGCCCCGAGGTCAAGCGGCGGATTATGCTGGGCACCTTCGCCCTGTCGGCGGGGTACTACGACGCCTATTACAAGAAGGCCCTTCAGGTGCGGACGCTGGTGCTGCGGGATTACCAGCGGATCTTTGAGGACTTTGACGCCGTCCTGTCCCCAGTGGCTCCCACCACCGCCTACCGGATCGGAGAGAAGACCACCGATCCGCTGGAAATGTACCTGGGGGACATCTATACAGTGCCGGTGAATATCGCCGGTTTGCCTGCGCTGTCGCTGCCCTGCGGCAGGGATGCCGACGGCCTGCCGGTGGGCATGCAGCTTACTGGCCCGGCTTTTTCTGAACCGGCCCTTCTCCAGCTGGGAAGCGCCTTTGAATCCGAGGAGGGATAACCATGACAGAATATGAGATGGTGGTGGGTCTCGAGGTCCATGTGGAGCTGAAGACCGAGACCAAGATTTTCTGTAGCTGCTCCACCCGGTTCGGCGCACCGCCCAACACCCAATGCTGCCCGGTTTGTATGGGGCTGCCCGGCTCGCTGCCGGTGCTGAACCAGAAGGTGGTGGAGTATGCCATCCAGGCCGGTATGGCCACCAGCTGCACCATTGCCAAATACTCCAAGCAGGACCGGAAGAACTATTTCTACCCCGACCTGCCCAAGGCCTACCAGATTTCCCAGTACGACCTGCCCCTTTGCGAGAAGGGTTCGCTGGAAATCGAGACCCCGGCGGGATCCAAGAAAATCGGCATCACACGGATTCACATTGAGGAGGACGCCGGCAAGTTGGTCCATGACAAGGACGGCAGTTATCTGGATTGCAACCGGTGCGGTGTGCCGCTCATCGAGATTGTGTCGGAGCCGGACATCCGCTCGGCGGAGGAGGCCGTGGCCTACCTGCAAAAGCTTCGGGCCGTGATGCTTTTCACAGGGGTTTCCGACTGCCGGATGGAGGAAGGCTCCCTCCGGTGCGACGTCAACCTGTCGGTGCATAAGCCCGGGGAACCCTTCGGCACCCGCACCGAGATGAAAAACCTCAACTCCTTCCAGTTCATCCAGAAGGCCATCCAGTACGAGTATCAGCGGCAGGTAGAGGCGCTGGAACGGGGGGAGGAGATTGTCCAGGAGACCCGCCGGTTTGACGAAAAGACCGGCAAAACCTTCCCCATGCGCCGCAAGGAGGACGCCAACGATTACCGCTACTTCCCCGACCCCGACCTGATGCCCATTGAGCCGCCGGAAGAGCTGGTGTCGGCCCTGCGGGCGGCCATGCCGCCCCTGCCCGATCAGCAGAAGGCCCGCTACATGAAGGAGATGGGGCTGCCCGCCGGAGAGGCAGAACTGCTCACCGGCAGTCCCGGCATGATGGCCTATTTCGAGGAAGCGGCGGCCTGTTCGGCCCATCCCCGGCAGCTGGCGGCCTTCCTGACCACCCAGGTCTTCCGGCTGCTGGATGGGGGAGAGGAGATTCCGGTTTCTCCGGCCCATCTGGCAGCGCTGGTGGAGATGATTGCCGACGGAGAGATCAGCGGCGCCACCGCCCGGCAGGTGCTGGCGGCCCTCTGGAAACAGGATGGGGATCCGGGAGAGTATGTCCGCTGTCACGACCTGATGCAGCTGAGCGACCCGGTCTGCCTGAAGCCGGTGGTAGAGGAGGTCGTCCGGGAGAATGCCGGCGCTGTGTCCGACTACCGCAACGGAAAGACAGCCGCCCTCAAGGCGCTGATGGGGCAGGTCATGGGCCGCACCGGCGGCAGGGCCAACCCGGAGGTGGCGGAGAAGCTGCTGCTGGAGCTGGTTCAGAGCTGAGAAAAAGCAAGCGCAACATTTCTGCTTTGCCAACACAAAGCCCGCAGGGATTTCCCTGCGGGTTTTCTATTATATAAGGTAGGTTTATGTCCGGTATCCGTAGCAGTTGCCATACCGCAAGGCGGTAGGAACTCAACTCCGGTATCCGTAGCGGTTGCCGTACCGCAAGGCGGTAGGAACTCAACTCCGGTATCCGTAGCGGTTGCCGTACCGCCGATAGCACCAGATGCCCAACAGGAAGGACAGCGCTTCCGCTATCGGAACCGCCAGCCAGACACCGTCCAGATCCAGCATCAGCGGCAGCAACAGCAGTGCGCCCACCAGGAAGACCAGTGTCCGCATGAAGGACAGCAGCGCCGAAGTGCGTCCGTCTCCGAAGGCGGTGAACATGGCGGAGTAGAAGATGTTGAGCCCCATGAACAGATAAGCTGACGAGAAGATGAGGAATCCCCGGCGGGTCATGGCGTGGATGGGGCTGCCGGCGCCCAGAAAGGCGTCGATGATCCAGTCGGCACCCATCACCGACAGCAGAATCACCAGTACAGAGGCCGCCATGGTGATCCACAGGCTCAGCCGGACAATGTGCCGCAGCTGGGGGCGGTCCTGTTGGCCGTATTTGTAGCTGATGACCGGGGAGACACTCTGGGTATAGCCAAAGTACACCGCCGACTGAATGAACTGAACATAGAGGATGACGGTGATGGCGGCCACGCCGTCCTCACCGGCGTAGTGGAGCATCATCAGGTTGAAAAGCATCGTGGTGATGGCCACAGACAGGTTGTTGACCAGCTCAGAGGCACCGTTGAAGCAGGCGCTGGCCAGTGCCCTGCCCTCCCAGCGGGGGAGGACAAAGCAGAGAGAGCCCTTCCGGTTGCGGAAGAAGTAGACGATACCAAAGAGACCAGGAATGGCGTATCCGATGCCGGTGGCAATGGCCGCACCGCTGATGTCCATCCCCATCGGCCCCAGAAAGAGCCAATCCAGCAGGATGTTGGCCACGCCGCCTGCCATGGAGGTGGTCAGTCCCAGTATCGGCTTTCCCTCGGTGACAAAGAAGTTCTGGGCGAACATCTGAAAGTAGCTCAGGGGCAAAAAGAGGGAGAGGGTGAGCAGATAGGACTGAGCATAGGGTTGGAGCACAGGCGTGCAGCCCAGCAGCTGAAGCAGTTGTTCGTCAAACAGCCAGACCAGCCCTGTAATGGCTGCTGCTGATACCAGACCGGTCAGATAGAGCAGCGAGAAGAACTGCCGTGCGTGTTCCAGGTGTCCTTCGCCCATCCAGCGGGCGATAAGGGCGTTGCCGCCCGCCGCCAGCATCAGGCTCAGGGCCAGGGCGAAGCTGAAAACCGGGTAGACCAGGTTTACCGCCGCCAGGGCATTGGAGGAAATGTAGTGGGAGACAAAGATGCCATCCACCGAGGTGTAAAGGGACATAAAGACCATCATGCAGATGGTGGGCATGGAAAAGGATAGCAGGCTTTTCAGGGAAAATTCCCGGGACAAAGCCGTATTTTCAGGGTACATGGGAAGAATCTCCTTGATTTGCGTAGAAGGAACTGAGGAATTGCAGCATCTCACAGAACTTTTCCAGTTCAGCCGGGGAGTATCGCCTGGCCATCTCATCGGCGGCTGCAAGATCCAGCGAACGGTAGAAGGAATAGCGGGCCAGCTTGTCTTCGTTGACATAGAGATGGTAGACCCGGCGGTCCTGCTGGCTCTGCTTTTTATAGAGGTATCCCTGCGCCATCAGTTCGTTGATTTTCATGATTGCCGCCGGTTTCGACACGCCCAGCAGCTCTGCAATGGCCGAAGCGGTGTACACACCCTGATTGCTCCAGATCAGGTCGATGTAGAGCAGGCTGGTGTAGGTCAGGCGTCCCAGATCATCGCTATGGTTCATGAGCCGCAGCTCCTGAAGGGTGATGTCTCGGAAAAACTGATGAATGGCTGCAAGAATTCGATCTTTCATCTATCATGCCTCCTTGAAAAGATAAGGGAATTTATATAAGTTTGCTTACCTATGCTATCACATCCGGGAAAAAATGTCAACAGTCAGAAAAAGGTTGCAATTCTCGAACGAATGTGCTATTCTAAAGAAAAGAACATTCGTTTGAAGGTGAGAGTATGGATCTGTTGCAAAAGTTGACCATTTTGTCCGATGCGGCCAAGTATGACGCCGCCTGTACCTCCAGTGGGGTGGACCGGGTGCCCACGGTGGGCGGGGTAGGAAGCACGACGGCCTGCGGGCTTTGTCACACCTTCACGGCTGATGGCCGGTGTGTCTCACTGCTGAAGGTTCTGATGACCAATGTCTGCATCTGCGACTGCCGCTACTGCGTCAACCGCCGCAGCAACGATACCCCCCGGGCGGCCTTCACCCCCGAGGAGCTGGCCGACCTGACCATGCAGTTCTACCGCCGCAATTATATAGAAGGATTGTTTCTCAGTTCAGGCATCATCCGCAGTCCCGACTATACCTGTGAGCGGATGATCCGGGTGCTGGAGCTGCTCCGGGACAAGTACCGGTTTGCCGGGTACATCCACGCCAAGGCCATTCCCGGGGCAGACCCGCTGCTGATTCAGCGGATGGGGCTGCTGGCCGACCGGATGAGCGTCAACATCGAGCTGCCTTCCCGGAGCAGTCTTTCCCTGCTGGCGCCCGACAAGAGCAAGCAGGGAATTCTCGGCCCCATGAAGCTGATCCAGGGGGGCATCCGGGAAAACCGGGCCGATCTGGTCCAGTACCGCCATGCGCCCCGCTTTGTTCCCGCCGGTCAGAGCACCCAGATGATCGTGGGGGCCTCTCCTGAAAGTGATTTGCAGATTCTCACCCTGTCCGAGGCCCTCTACCGGAAATACAGCCTGAAGCGGGTGTTTTTCTCGGCCTATGTGCCGGTGGTGGAGGACCGGCTGCTCCCCGGCAAGACGGTAAAGCCGCCGCTGCTCCGGGAGCACAGGCTCTACCAGGCGGACTGGCTGTTGCGGTTTTACGGCTTTGAGGCTACCGAACTGCTGGACGAGGAGAACCCCTTCTTTGACCCGGCCCTGGACCCCAAGTGCAGCTGGGCCATCCGCCATATGGAGCGGTTCCCGCTGGAGGTAAACACCGCCGAGTATGAGGATCTGCTGCGGGTGCCGGGCATCGGGGTGGTATCCGCCCGGCGGATTCTCACGGCCCGGCGGCAGGGAAAGATCACCTTTGACGGGCTGCGGAAGATGGGGGTGGTGCTCCGTCGGGCCCAGTACTTCCTCACCTGTGGAGGACGGATGATGGAGGGGCTCCGGCTCTCGCCGGAGACAGCCCGGCGGGGGCTGCTGGCGGCTCAGCCGCCCCTTCCCGACAGCGAACCCACGCAGCTTTCCCTCTTTGATAAGCCGGGCGTCGCCCCCTGGAAGAAGGTGGAGCCCTGGCTGCCGGACGGCCAAAACCCCGCCCCGGCCCCTGTCCTGGCGCTGCCGGGCATGGCCGGGCTGTTTTAGCCGGCTTCATGCGGGGCTTCTGCGGCCTGAAGGCCGCGGCCCCGCCCGTTTCCCCCCAATTTCAAAGGAGGCCCTGTCATGGATTCTCTCGTTTACCGGTATGACGGCAGCTTTCCCGGTCTGATGTGCTGTGTCTTTGAAGCCATCGCCCGGAAGGAGCACCCCGCCGCCATCCTTCCCCCCGATGGAGATGCCACCCTCTACCCCGAGCGGGAGATCGTCACCCATCCTGTCCGGGCAGCCCGGGTGCTCACTGCCATTCCCAAAAAGATCTCTCCTCGGGCGCTGCGGCTGGTCCAGTACGGCTACCTGACCTGCGATCCCCGCCGGGAGCTGCTGGTGGTGGAGTTCCTGCGACTGGGGTTTGAGAAGGGTGGCCGGGTCACTGGGCTGCTCCAGGACGACCGGGTCAGCGACCTGCTGAAGGCAGTGGGACATCTGGAGCGGGAGGCCCATTTGCTCACCGGCTTTGTCCGGTTTTCAATTCAGGGAGAGGTGATGGCGGCGGTCATCGCCCCCAAAAACATGGTGCTCCCCCTGCTGGCACCCCATTTCCGCAGCCGCTTTCCTGCCGACAGCTTCCTCCTCTACGACAAGACCCACCAGATGGCCTATTTTTACCAGAACGGCCGGGAAGAGTTTGCCGATGTGGAGGAACTGACGCTGCCCCCCGCCAGTCCCGAGGAGGTGGCTTTCCGAAGAATGTGGAAGCGGTACTACGACACCGTAGCCATTGCCCAGCGGGAAAATCCGGTTTGCCGCCGCACCCATATGCCCAAGCGGTATTGGAACTGGCTCACCGAGATGCAGCCGGAAAACAACAGCTGAAGTGAGGAGTCGGTTTTCTGGCCTTTGCCGTCTTCCGGAAATATCCCATCCTGCCTTCCGGTTGCGCCAGAAGGCAATTTGTGTTACAATATCCCTGTGAAATTCTTCACCCAGGATTTTTCATAGGGGACGGTAGAACATCATGCTGAAACAGATGAGCAAGCTACGCTGGGTATTGCCGGCAGTGGTGGCATTTTTTGGCGCACTGCTGCTTATGAGTACCTATATTACCGACGGCATTCTGCTGCAAAACGCTCAGATCATGGGCAGTGAGATCGTCCGGCGGTTTTCCGCCGATGAGGAAAATTATGTGATCCGTTATGAGATGGTGCTCAAGGGGGCCCAGGAAGGACTGCTGCCCGAGAACCGGCCGGCTGATTTGACGGCCTGGATGCAGGATTACCTCTACCATGTGGAGCGCACCATCGGCATCAGGAATCTGGGGCTTTACGCTTCCGTTGACGGTAAAATTACCGCCGCCACCTACTGGGAGGGGGGCGAGACCTTTGACCCCACTGGCTCAATCTGGTACCAGCAGGCTATGGCAGCCGACGGCGAGGTGGTCTATACCGATGCTTATACTGATATCCGATTGGAAGAAATGGTGGTTACCATCGCCACCCGGATTCCCGGCACTGACGATGTGGTGGCACTGGACATCTACCCCAGCCAGATGAACCTTTGGCGCACGTCGGAGGAGCTGCCTGAGGGCAGCCGCTACTATCTGTCAGATGGAGAGGGTGTGCTGCTCTACTATGCGCAGGATGGAACGGAGCTGCCCGCTGAAGATGTGCAGCAGAGTTATGACGAGCTGTTTGCCCAGATGCAGCAGGGAATCCACGATGTGGCGGATTCTTCCTTCCAGGGTCCGGACAATGAAAAGCTGGGTGTGTACTTCCATGAGATGGGCAATGGCTGGTATTCGGTTATCACGATTCCCTATGCCACGCTGTTGGGAGAGACCCAGAAGATTCAGCTGCTTTACTGGGTGATTATTGTGCTGTTTGGGCTTTTGACCGCTGTCTTTCTGGTACGGGACTTCCAGTCCAGCCGCAGTACCCGTCTTTACAATGAAATTGTCCGGGTGCTGGGCAATTCCTACTATGCACTTTATCTGGTGGATCTTCGGCAGGGTCAGTACGCCATGCTCAAAAGTTCCGACCTGATTCGCCGCCGGATTGATGCAGAGGGACCTTATGAGGATTTTGTGGGGGTACTGGCTGATATCATCGAGCCGGATGCCTATGGCGAATTTCAGGAGAGCTTTTCTCTGTCCAATATGCAGAAGCTGGTCCGGGAGCGGGTGCGGGACTACGGCGGGGATTTCAAGCGGCTGTTCAATGGAGAGTACCGGTGGGTACACGTCCAGATGCTGTATGATGAATCCCTTCAGAAGGACCGGATTGTGCTCTGCTTCAAGGATGTGAACACCGCCAAGGAGCATGAGCTCCGCCAGGCAGAGCTGCTCAAGCAGTCCCTGACCTCGATGCAGCAGATGGCGGAGGCCCGCAATCTCTTCTTTTCCAGCATGTCCCACGATATGCGAACCCCCCTCAATGCCATTATCGGCCTGTCTACTTTGGCAGAGGAGCACTGCGCCGAGCCGGAAAAGCTCATGGACTATCTGCGAAAGATCAATCTGTCCAGCCGCCAGCTGCTGGACCTCATCAATGACATTCTGGAGATCTCCAAGATGGAGCAGGGTAAGCTCCAGCTCAACAACCAGCAGTTCCAGCTGCGGCAGAATCTGGAAGATCTGGTTTCTCTCTTTGAGATTCAGGCTGTCCAGAGTGGGAAGACCTTTACCCCCCGGCTGGAAATCGGAGAATGCGCGGTGGTGGGAGATTGGTTCCGGATCCAACAGATTCTCCAAAACCTTCTGTCTAACGCCTTCAAATTTACCGGCAGCCCGGGAAGAATCGATTTTACCGTCCGGGAAGTTTCCAGCGCCGGCAGCCGTTACCGGAAATTCCAGTTTGTGATCAGCGATGACGGCGTGGGCATGACGGAAGAGTTTCTGGAAAAGATTTTTGTTCCCTTTGAGCGGGAAACCCGCTTTGGAGCCGCCAATGTGGCGGGCACTGGCTTGGGTATGCCCATTGTCCACGATCTGGTGCTTCAGATGGAGGGTGAAATCGAGATCAGCAGCAAGCTGGGTGAGGGCAGTACCTTTGTGGTGACGCTGCCCCTTCGGGCGGATGAAGAGGATGCCCAGCCAGCAGTGGAAAAGATGTCTGATGATGCAGAAAGTAAGCCGGATGACCAGAAACCCGAGACCTGGGAGGTGTTAACCGGCAAGAAGGTTCTGCTGGCAGAGGACAACGAGATCAACATGGAGATTGCCACCGAGCTTTTGGAGATGCGGGGGGCATCGGTCACCCAGGCCTGGAATGGCCGGGAGGCATTGGAGCTGTTCCGGGAGAGCCCTGAGGGGACCTTCCAGGTGATTCTGATGGATATGCAGATGCCGGAGATGGATGGCTGCCAGGCCGCCCGGGCCATCCGGAATCTGGACCGGGCGGATGCCCGCACCGTGCCCATCATTGCCGTCACGGCCAACGCCTTTTCCGAGGACATCGCCCATACCAGAGAGGCGGGGATGGACGCCCACATCGCCAAGCCCATCGATTTCCAGGTGCTGGAAAGCACCCTCCGGCAGCTGCTGGGGTAAAGCAAAGCGCTCCGGGATTCCCGGAGCGCTTTTTTGCCCTTGACAACTGCCCCGCCATATGCTACTATTATGTCAGACGATATATCGTGACGCATAATAGTGGAAGGAGGGGAGGCCCATGGCCCAGCAGCCCATGACCGAAGCCATGTACTATATCCTGTTGGCGCTGCTCCACCCGGGCCATGGCTACGGGATGATGCAGCGGATCAAGGAGCTGTCCGGTGGGCGGATCCTCATGGGGCCGGGCACCCTCTACGGGGTGCTGACCCGGATGAACCGGGAGGGCCTGATCCTGCTGGAAGCCCAGGACGACCGGCGCAAGACCTACTGCATCACCGAAGCAGGCCGGGCGGCCCTGCTGGCCGAGTACCAGCGGCTCTGCCAGATGGTGGAGGACGGCAGGATATTGACCCTTTCCCCTGACCGAGAGGAGGAGAATCCATGAAGTTCCGGTATGGTATCCATCCGCCCAGCTATGCGTTGGGCCGGAATGAGCAGTATTACAGCAAAATGGCTGCCCAGGGGTGGTTTTTGAAGAAGCGGGGGATGTGGCTCAGCCGGTTTGAGGCGGGGGAGCCGGTGCAGATGCGCTACCGGGTGGAGATCGGCGCTCCGGCTACCATCGACGGTCCCGCCCTGCCAGCGGAACAGCTGGATCTCTATGCACAGTGCGGCTGGACGCTGGCCGCCAGTGAAGGGATGCTCTACCTCTTTTCTGCTCCGGCGGACAGCGAAGCCCCCGAGCCCTACGCCGACCCGGCCGAGCAGGCGCCCTCCCTCAAAGCCCTCCGCCGCCGGTATCTGTTGAACTTTGTGGGCATGGTGCTTCAGCTGGTGATATTTGGGCTGTTGGGCAGCTACCGCCACAGCCTGGGAGCCACCCTTGCCCAGGGACTGGTGGAGCAGACCGC
>CALXFL010000022.1 GCA_944387515.1 uncultured Clostridia bacterium | reverse complement strand
CAGACAACATGCCCTCTCAATAGCTTGAATAATTTTTGCTTCAAAACTTTGTCTAACTTTTTGGGGTCACTTCAGAAACAGTCTGTGCCTTTTTCTATGCGATTACTTGGATTGAACCTGTGCCCGGTACTGGCCAGGTGTGCAACCCTGATACTTTTTGAAATTGCGGATAAAGACTGCCTCTCCGGAATAACCGACTTTAAGTGCAACAGCGCTGAGGGGCAGGGAAGTATCCTGAAGCAGTTCTTTTGCCTGTTCCAGCCGTACCTTATGGACAAAGGCAAGGAAGTTCTCTCCGGTCTGTTCCTTGAAGTATAAGGTATCGCTTTCTTGTTCCAGATAGGGTTCCAGCGAAACATCTCCAAGGGAGAATAGGGTACGGTTGGTTTGAGCTTCTTTGACGCAGGTGAGACTTTGGGAGGTGCGCATGTTTTCAAACAGCTCCTGCATAAAGGAAGCCTTGATGTTGATGACTGCATAGGTATCCTTGGTAAACAGCAGGGGACTGATAATGGTGAAGATATCATCCGTCATGCGGTATTCCCGGTAATAATCGCTGTTAAAAAGGGAAGTCCATTCTTCTGCAGACCAGTAAGCACAATCTGAGTTGGCAATGAAAAAATCAGTGGAAGAATACGCGGCTGTCTGGGAAATAATCCGGTCACTTTCAGGATAGTAGAGGCAGATGGAATCCAAAAAACTGTATACAGACACATAACTGCTCAAGGTATTGATAACCTGAACCGAATGATAGCGACCCTGTTCTGTAATTAAACCATCCCGAAAGGAAAGACCCGATACCTGGGGATTGTAGGAAATATCCAGCAGCAGTTTGTTGATGCTGGACATCTTATCGTCAAAGGTCGTGCGAATCTGACGAAGAATAATATCACTGTATTGGTCTGCCTGATCGGAGCTGAACCTCATATAGCCCTGAAATCCCACAAAGGCAATTACAAAGGACACCAACAGAAGGAGTAGATTGGAAAAGATCAGGGTTGTATAGTAGCTTCGCTGTTTCATATGGACGCTCCTTTTATAGAGATAGAGCCGGCGCACCGGCTGCTCAGGAATATTGGAGGAAAACAGCTGAAGTCAGCCATTTTATAAACAACGGATCAGATGTTTTGCTGGGAACGTATAAAAAGATATAAAGACTGTTAACTGTGATGAAATTTATTATAGTACATTTGCCAAAAAAGTGCAACTGTTTTATGGCAAGTTTCATATGTGGTTACGGTAAAATCAAGATTTCTGGCCATCTGTTTATAGAAAAGCGGTCTCCCAATTGGGAGATCGTTTTTCATGATTTCCTTTATTCTGGCATATTTTTCATGAATTGTCCTTGATACTGAGCGGGCGTGAGTCCTGTTTGCTGCCGGAATACCCGAATAAAGTAGTTGCAGCTGGCAAAGCCGGTACGCTCACTGATTTCTCGCACGGAAAGTGCGGTGGTTTCCAGAAGGTGTCTGGCTTTTTCCATTCGTAGGTTGGTGAGATAGCCTACAAAAGAGCTGCCGGTTTCCGCCTTGAAGATGCGGGAAAGGTAGGTGGGGGAGATGCCGATTTCATCTGCCAAATCCGGCAGCGAAAGATCTTCTCCATACCGCCGGCGGATTTCCAGAACCGCCGCCCGGGTATAAGGGGAGGCTGCTGCAAAGCCGGGAAAGGTCATCTTTCCAAGGATTTCACCCAGCAGTTTTTCCACTGCCTGCCTGGCTTCTGCTCCGCTCGATGCTGCTGGCTGCCGGCGGAATTGCTCCACCAAAGAGAGCTCATCGGTCAGTTCCCGGCCCCGCAGGTATCGTTCCAGTAGAGAAAGCAGCTGATGGGTGAGTGCTTCCACGGCCTGTGGTGCAGCATCCTGAAAGATTTGTTGTAAAACCTCACGGCAGAGTGCCAGATCCAGCTGTTCCAGTCCGTCAATCAGCGCTCTTTCGTCCAGAATATCGATCTCTGCACGAACCTCCTCGGTCTGTTCAAAAGGCCGGGCATCCAACTGTCTTTCCAGCTGGCTGAATATCTGTGGAAGCTGCTCAGGTGAACCGTGGAAGAAACTGCTGGCTGTAAGCAAATCCAGATTCAGCAGCCGTTTCAAGTTGCTTCGGATCAACGCCAGTCTGTCAGCCAGCTCCTGCTCAGCCCGCCTGTGACTGACAATATGGTCAAATGGAAAAAGCAAGACCAATCGTCCTGTCTCCAATGGTGTGGCAATACCGCCGGACAGGGTGGCCAGCAAGCTGTTAATGATACTCAGCACTGATTGACTGAGCTCCTCCCGGCTGCGGGAACCGCTTCCATGACAGATGGGGAGAAAGTTGGTGATTTGAAGCAGGCAAAGTGCCCCGTTTTCCATGGTAAAATCCGGCTGACGGAGCATCATCCCGCTCCAGGCTGGATCCATTTTTACGCCGCTGACCAGAGATGCCAGAAAGGACTGTCGGGCAATCAGAGAGAAATATTGTTCCTTGATGGCGCTTTCGCTTTCCCGGGTACGCATGCCCTCAATCTCTTGCAGCTTTTCTGTGAGCAGGGAAACAGACAGCTCATGCTTTAATAAATAGTCCATAGCCCCAGCTTTCAGGACATCTCGCAGGTAGGTAAAGCTGTCGTAATTGCTCAATGCCAATACCTTGATACCGGGACATTGGGCCATCAACTGACGGGTGGCCTCCACTCCGTCCATAACCGGCATTTCCATATCCATGATAACCAGATCAGGGGAGAGCTGCAAGGCCAATTCAACGGCCTGAGCGCCATTCATGGCCTGTCCGGCAACCGTTACATCAGGAATGGAGGCCAGCAGTTCATTGAGTTGGTTATGGGTGAGAATATTGTCATCAGCCAGCAGAATCTTCAGCATGGGGATCTCCTTTCCCGTCATCCGGCCAGAAAAGGGTGACGGCAGTAAAGCGGCCTTCTTCACTTTCTATCTGAAATTTGGCAGCGGCACCATAGATCAGCTGAAAACGCCGCACTGTATTGGCAATGCCGATGCGTTTGCTGCTGCCGGGACATTCAATTTCACTGCGCAGTGCAGCCAGCCGGTCAGCTGAGATTCCCCGGCCATTGTCGGCAATCTGTACCCGGATACCGCTTGCCTGGCGGGTGATCTGGATTTCCAGCCGGCAGGGGCGGGCCAGATTGGCAAAACCGTGGGTGATGGCATTCTCGACAAAGGGCTGTAAAAGCAGTTTGATGACCGGCTGGTTATCCAGCTGAGGATCTGAACGGATGGTCAGCGTCAGGTCTCCAATCATATTGTACTTTTTCACTGTGACAAAATCCCGCAGATAGGAAAGCTCCTGAGACAATGGGATAAATTCATCGGTGTTGCGGGAGAGACTGCGCATTAGTCTGGAAAAGGCCTCCGATACCTCCTGAATGTTGGAAATGCCTTGAAGGCGGGCCAGATAGGAGATGGTATTCAGGGTGTTGTAGAGCATATGGGGGTCAAATTGAGAGCGAAGGGCAGCCAGCTCCAGCTGGCGTTTCTGCTGCTCATTTTTGACCAGTTGGTTGACCAGGGTTACAATCTGCTGCGACATCTGGGCAAATCCTTCTCCCAGATCACCAATTTCATCCATGGCGCCACTGGGATGAGGAAGAGGCTTCATTTCCTGGGGGAATTTTGCTACCTGTAATGCCATATTCTGAATCCGCCGGGTAAAAAGATGGCTGATGATTCGGGCGTAGAGGAGCATCTGGAAAATGGCAGCGATTCCCAGAAGAAGGCTGTAGAGGATGTATAGCCTGGAATCTGCGAAGACGTGACGGGTTGGAATCAGCATCACCAGTGTTTCACTGTTGGGCTTGGCGCTGACTGCGCAAAGATATTTGTCTCCATCTATTGTGCAGATCTGTCCATCGGAGCGTCGGATTTCCTCCAAATGCGCTATGACCTGGTCTGCAGACAGATCATTTTCCAAGCTGTAGAACAGCTCGTTGCCTTCATAAAAGGCGAAGGCGCTGACTTGCTCTGCCAGTTCGGTGGGGAAGAATTGATCGAATTGCTGGGCAGGCACTTCAACCAGAATAACGCCCAGGAGTGTATCTTCCTCCCGGATGGCTTTTCCCATGGTGATAACGGTTTGCTCCCAGATGTTTTTTCGCTGAAATGTAATAGGCTGCCACTGATGTCCCAGAAACCGGCCGGCCAGTTCACCGTCCAGCCGTTCATAGAGATTGCTTTTATTGCCGTTGGAGTACACAGCGCCGCTGCTGCTGAGAACTGAAATTCCATATTGCTGGCGGCCGGTGATGGTGACGGCGTCCAATACATCCTCCACCTGCTGCGTCTGATAAACCCACTGGGCAGATGGCGCATAGGCGGGGTTTTTCAGTATGTCGGCAACAACAGGCATGGACAGCACTTCCAGAATCACGCTTTCCATATCTGCAACGGTGGTACGGACAGCGGTAGAGACTACCTGAAGGGTACTTTCTATGGCCAGTCGTTCCTTGCGGGCAATGAGCTGATGGGAATAGTCGTAAACAAATACAGAGAAGATGATGCTGGGCAGCAGACTGGCCAGCATCAGCAAAACCGTCATTTTAATCCGGATACTGCTGTTCTGCCATTGACGCCACAGGGAACGAAGAATTTTTTTCATGGGATTACCTCGCTGCGTGATAAGTCTCTTCCTCTAAATATTACTATATCATGAAGAAATTTTCTATATAATGTCAAAAAAATGCAACGATATCCTAAAAATTTGCTATTCTAGTTTTCTTTTTGTGGAATTATAATAAAGGCAGAAGGAGGTTATCAAGATGAAGCAAGCAGTGGAAAAGAGCTTTCGCAAGCGATTCAAGGAAACCCGGGCCCTCTACTGGTTTGTAGTGCCCAGTCTGATTTTCTATATTCTGTTTAAGTATTATCCCATTTATGGTTCCCAGATTGCCTTCCGGGATTATTCACCCTATCTGGGATTCTGGAACAGTCCCTGGGTCGGTCTGGCTCATTTCCAGCGTTTTTTTGATTCACCGGACTTCTGGAATATCATCCGCAATACCCTGGCAATCAATCTGGCCAATCTGCTCTTTGGTTTTCCTTTCCCCATCATTTTGGCCATCATGCTCAACCAGTTAACCAATCAGAAATTCAAAAAGGTGGTACAGACCGTCACCTATGCACCCTATTTTATTTCCGTAGTGGTTATGGTGGGTATGCTTTACACGATGCTTTCCCCCTACAGCGGCGTGATCAACGTGATTATCAAAGCCTTTGGCGGAGAGCCAGTTTATTTCATGGCAGAACGTTCTTTGTATATCCCGATCTTTGTGATTTCAGATATCTGGCAGAAATGCGGCTGGAATGCAGTCGTTTACATTGCCGCTCTTTCTTCCGTCAGTGCAGAGCTGCATGAGGCGGCAACTGTGGATGGCGCCAACCGGCTCCATCGGATCTGGCATATTGATCTGCCGTGCATTTTGCCCACCATCATCACGATGTTGATTCTCAGCGCCGGTCAGCTGCTGACCCTGGGCTTTGAAAAATCCTACCTGATGCAGAACTCCATCAACCTGGGCATCTCCGAGGTCATTTCCACCTACACCTACAAGCGAGGCCTTCAGGGCGGCGATTTCAGCTATGCTTCCGCTATTGAGATGTTCCAGTCTGCCATCAATTTCCTGATTCTGGTGCTGGTCAATCAGATCAGCAAAAAGCTGGGCGATACTGCTCTGTGGTGAGAAAGGAGTGTTCATGATGTTGAAGCGAAAGACCCGGGCAGATGCAATCTTTGACACGATCAATGTGATTCTGCTGGTATTGATTATGATTTTGATTCTGTATCCCCTGTACTTCAGTCTGATTGCCTCTTTTTCTTCTCCCAATGCGGTCTATCAGGGGCGGGTCATCTTCCTGCCGGCCGATCTTACCCTGAATGGCTATAAAAAGATCATGAGTGATGCCGCTATCTGGACCGGTTACCTTAACTCTATCATTTATACAGTAGCTGGCACAGCTGCTAACCTGATCTTTACCATTCCATTGGCCTTTGCCCTTTCCCGGAAAGAATTTCCGCTGGGCGGCGTCTATATGAAGCTGATGGTCTTCACCATGTACTTCTACGGTGGTATCATTCCTCTTTACTTTGTTGTCAAGCAGATGGGACTGCTCAACAGCATCTGGGCTCTGATTCTTCCTACTCTGGTTGCCACCTATAACCTGATTATTGCCCGGTCCTTCTTTATTGGCAGTATCCCTGAAGATCTGAAGGAAGCCGCTTTTCTGGATGGCTGCGGATATATCCGGTTCTTCTTTCTGGTGGCGCTGCCGCTTTCCAAGGCACTGGTGGCAGTTATGGCCCTCTTCTATGCGGCCCGTCACTGGAACGGTTATTTTGAAGCGCTGATCTACCTTCAGGATGAACGCAAATTTCCCCTTCAGTTGGTGCTTCGTACCATCCTCATTGAAAGCCAGAATGCGCTGGCAGCAGGGGATGATGCTACCAGCGTAGCCGATAAACAGGAACTGGTGGACCTGCTGAAATATGGTGCAGTCATCGTATCCAGTGTTCCGATGCTGATCTTTTATCCCTTTGTTCAGAAGTACTTTGTCAAAGGTGTCATGATTGGTGCAGTAAAGGGTTGATTTTTGTACAAAACCGCAGCTGCCTTTTAAAGAAATCCCCTTGGCAGGGGCGGTCAGATATGCTATTCTATTGAAAAGGAGCGATTTTCATGAAAAAGGCAATTACCATGATGTTGGCAGCAGCTATGATGCTCTCTGTCGCCAGCTGTGGAAACGGCGGCGAAAGCAGCACAGGCAGTACCACCGGCGGATCTTCTGCTGCTGGCGGTGAGACCACTGGCGAGAAGGTCAAATTCAGTGCAACCTTCCTGAAAAATGACTGGCATGGCGATCCGGGTGACATGGAGATCCTCCAGGAGTTGGCAGACCGGGCCAACGTGGAAGTAGAGTGGCAGGTATATCCTGACGCCACTTGGAAAGACAAAAAGAATCTGCTGATTACCGGTGGCGATCTGCCGGACGTCATGTACATGGGCACGCTGGATTCCAATGACATTGTAAAATATGGTCCTCAGGGCATGTTCATGGATCTCACCGAGCTGATTCCCCAGTATGCACCCAGGGTACAGCAGGCCTTTGACGAGGTACCGGGGTACAAGGATGCCTGTGTCAATGCCGAGGATGGCAAGATTTATTCGGTAGGCCGTGCCGTTGCCCGTGAAGTGCAGAATTATAGTGAGATGGTCTTCATCAACAAGACCTGGTTGGAAACCCTGAATCTGGAAGTACCGGAGACTACGGATGAGTTCTACGAAGTGCTCACAGCCTTCAAGACCCAGGACCCCAATGGAAACGGTCAGGCAGACGAGATTCCCTTTGCCTTCTACGGCAATCTGGAGAAACCCAGATCGGATTACACCTATGGTAGCTTTTTCGGTTCCTTTGGATATCCGGATAATTCCGCAAATTCGTTGGCTCCCCATTTCATGAAGAATGAAGAGGGCGAGATCGTCTATGTCGCTATGCAGCCGGAATACCGGGATGCCATCGCATTTTACAGCAAATTTGTCCAGGAAGGTCTCTGGGACAAAGAAAGCTTTACTTATAATGACTTGTCCGCTTATACCGCAAAAGGCAACAATGATCCGATGATCCTGGGCGGCTTCATTGCCTTCAGTGAAAACTTTATCATTGCGCCGGAGTATGTAGACGATTATGTGGTGCTGCCGCCTCTGAAGGGGCCGGATGGCACTCAGACCTGGACCTATAATGGCCTGTCCAACAGTAACATCAGCGGCCGGTTGTTCTCCATCACTGCCAATGCCGAAGGCAAGGAGGAGGCCATTCTCCGTTGGCTGGATGAGCACTTTGATCCTGAAATGTCCATTCAGCTTTTCCTGGGGCCGATCGGCACCACTCTGACCAAGGATGAAAACGGCTTCATCGACTATGCAGAGACACCGGAAGGCATGACCTATTCGGATTTCCGCTATGGCAATGCACCGGTTCATGTGCCTTCTGTCATCAAGACTGAGGACTGGGATAAAACTGTCCGGTTGATGTTGGAGGACCAGAGCAAACTGCCGGTAGTTAAGGAAGTCTATGCTCCTTACGCCACCTGGTCCAATCTGCTGCTGAAACCCAACCAGGAGGAAACCACCTATCTGCTGGGCAAAGGCAAGGATATCAACGAATATGTCAACAAGATGCAGGTGAAGTGGCTCACCGAAGGCGGCATCGAAGAGGAATGGGATACCTATCTGGCCGAGTTGGAAAAGATGGGTATTGAGGAATACATGGAAAAGGTCAAAGCCATGGATTACACCCCCTTTGGTCAGGAATAAATCTGTAAACTGCCGGGTTTCCGGCGCAGGGGCTGCTTTATTTGGGAAGCAGCCCCATGCCTGTTTGAAAAGAGGAGATTCAACATGACAAACCGTCCCAATTTTCTGGTATTCATGACCGATCATCAGCGGGGAGATACCATTCTTTCCGGCAGTAAGGTGCTGACCCCCAATGTGGACCGGCTGCGGGAAAAGGCCGTAACCTTTACAGATGCCTATTGTCCGGCACCTCACTGCTGTCCCTCCAGAGCGACCTTCTTTACCGGTCTTTATCCCACTCAGCACGGTGTCTGGAACAACGTAGGCGTCAGCAACACCCTTTCCCGGGGACTTTATGATGGCGTAAAGACCTTCAGCGAGGATCTGAAGGAAGCGGGTTATCAGATGTATTTTTCTGGCAAATGGCACGTTTCTCAGGTGGAATCGCCTGCTGACCGGGGTTTCACGCTGCTCAAACACAATACGGCACAGTACCGTGATTTTCCCAACCGGCCAGAGTACAGCGAGTGGGATTTTTATAACCGGCAGCCCATTGACACCGAGGATACGCCCCGTCGGGAAGGAGAGATCATCCGTCCCGGTTACACCCATTATGAGCAGTATGGCATCGATGAAGATCCCTTCGGAGACCTGGCGGTCACCGAAGCTGCTGCTGCCCAGATCCGGGCCATGAAGGGCGGCAGTGAGCCCTTCTTCCTCTATACTGGTGTACTGGGGCCTCATGATCCCTACAAAGTACCCCAGCGCTTCCTGGACCTCTACGATCCCGACAGCATAGAGCTGCCCGATAACTTTGACGACCCCATGGAAGACAAACCGGTGCTCTATCGCCGCACCAAATCCCGTTATGACCAGCTGACCCGGGAAGAGCATCGGGAGAGTGTCCGGCGGTTTTACGCTTTTTGCAGCTATGAGGATTACCTCTTTGGCAAGCTGCTGGATGCGCTGGAGGAGAGCGGCCTGGCGGATAATACTGTCATTCTCTACTGCTCTGACCACGGCGATTATATCGGTTCCCATGGCCTTTGGGCCAAGGGTCTGCCTTGCTTTAAGGAAGCCTACCATGTCTGCGCGATGATGAGCGTGCCGGGTGCAAAACCCGCCGATTGCAGCCAGCTGGTCAGCCTGGCGGACTTTGCACCTACCTTCCTGGAATTGGCAGGCGTGGATGCAGACCGCTCCTTTGTAGGACGTTCCCTGGTGCCGCTGCTGAAGGGAGAGACCCCTGCCGACTGGCGGACGGAGTGCTACACCCAAACCAACGGTAACGAGATCTACGGTATCCAGCGGGCAGTCTTTGACAAGAAATGGAAGTATGTCTTTAACTCCTTTGACTATGACGAGCTTTACGATTTGGAAAATGATCCGCAGGAGCTTCACAATCTGATCTATGGCCCCCATCCTGAGACTTCGCCTTATAAAGACATTGTCCGGGAGATGTGCCGCAAGATGTGGCGGTTTGCCTATGAAACCCATGACAGCTGCGTCAATCCTTACATCATGACGGCGCTGGCGCCCTTCGGTCCTGGCATCCTTCAGGACGAGTTGGACCGCTTCTGATAAAGGAGAAAATGCCATGAAAAAGCCCAATGTTCTCTTTCTCTTTTCAGACCAGCAGCGGTGGGACACCCTCAGCTGTTACGGAGAGCCCTTAAGCGCTGACTTTCAGCTGACCCCCCGCTTGGATGCGCTGGCTGCTGAGGGCACTCGTTTCAATCAGGCGATTACCTGTCAGCCGGTATGCGGCCCTGCCCGGGCTTGCATCCAGACTGGCCGGTATCCCAGTCTGATCGGCTGTTCCATCAATGACCGGATGCTTCCGCCTGACGTCACCACCATTGCCAAGCTGTTTCATGGGGAAGGATATGAAACGGCTTATGTAGGCAAGTGGCATCTGGCCAGCCACAAGTCCTTCCATCCCGGCCCCGATTCGGTGAATCACAAGATTACCGCCATTCCACCGGAACTGCGGGGCGGCTATGAGGACTTTTGGATTGCAGCTGATGTACTGGAATTTACTTCCCATGGTTATGGCGGATTCATGTTTGATGGAGACGGCAACCGTCGCGACTTTGAAGGCTACCGTGCCGATGCCACTACAGACTTTGCACTGGAATTCCTTCGCCAGTCCCATGACCGTCCCTTCTTCCTCTTTGTTTCCTATATTGAGCCCCATCATCAGAATGACCGTAAGCAGTTTGAAGGCCCGGAGGGCTCCCAGGAGCGGTTTGCCAATTACTCGGTGCCTGGAGATCTCGCCGGGCGGGAAGGGGACTGGGTGACCCAGATGCCGGACTATCTGGGCTGCTGCCGCAGTTTGGACGACAATGTGGGGCGGATTCTGGACGAGCTCAAGGCACAGGGGCTTTATGAGGATACGGTAATCCTGTATACATCTGACCATGGCTGCCACTTCCACACCCGAAAAGGGGAGTATAAGCGCACCTGTCATGAATCCAGCATCCATGTACCCTTTGTGGCTACCGGACCGGGCTTTCGGGGCGGCCATGTGGTGAATCAGCTGACCAGTCTCATTGACATTGCCCCCACCCTGTTGACCGCAGCAGGCATTCCGGTGCCGGAGGAGATGCCCGGCAAGCCCATGCAGCAATTGGTGGCAGACCCTGACCGGGTTCATCACACTGAGGTGTTCATTCAAATCAGTGAGCTGGGCACAGCCCGGGCGATCCGCACACCCCGATACACCCTCTGTGCACAGGCTCCCGAGGATACCCCTGCGGATGCGGCTGGCAGCGATTGCTACACCGAAACAGAGTGCTACGATCTGGAAACGGATCCTTTCCAGCGGCACAACCTCACCGGCGATCCGGCCTATGAGGAAATTCGTAGTGCACTTCGTGAACGGCTGGCTGTTCGGATTCTGGAAGAAGAGGGCATCGCCGCCCAGGTGTTGGCGCCCTGAAATATGTCTGAATGGCAGTGCAGCCTGGCTGTGCTGCCATTTTTTATCTGTTATGTTGCTATTTTGTACCAGAACGTGTATGATAAAAGGGAAGACGCTGAAAAGGAAGGGATAAATATGAAAATCTGGCAGCCTTCTCTTCGTGAAAAACGCCGCTATCCCTGGTATATGGCAGGCGGTGTTGCGGGCATTGCAGTGCTGATGGTGCTGCTTATTACAGGCGGTGTTTTTCTGGCTTTCTCACTTCACCTGCCCATGAAGGAATTTTCAGTGGTTCTCTGTTTGCTGGTCACGGCTCTGGCAGTCTGGCTGGCGGTGAGACTTGGCAGGAAAAGCGTTCAGAACACTCTGGTTTTCTGGCTGGACGATGAAGACCGGCTATTCGCCTTGGATGTGAGGCAGATGGTAGAGATCAGACGGGGTTTTGCTGGCCATATTTCGTCTGCTTTAGAAATCAGAAAGCAGTTGGAACGGCTGGAACACTTGTCCGCCGGGGAGTTTTCGGCTCTGCCCGGTGTTGTGGAAATCCTTCATGTGGAAAGCATACGGGAACTATCCCATCATACGGTGTTGGTCTGTTATATAGCGGACTGGAACGGAAGGAAATATAATCGGACTCTGTTGTTGGTAAAGGGATATGAGGATGAATACCAGCTTCTTCAGCAGCTGGAACGGAGACGCTCCAAGGTACAAGAGACAGAAATCCAGGAGCATCGCAGCTTTTATAAAATGCTGGTCAGCCTGGCCATATTGCTGGTCATGGTGGGGGTATGCGTGCTGAGTCATCCGGCTGTAGGAAAACTGCCGCAGGCGCTTTATTTTCCCTGTCTGGGACTTTCCTTGATTCCGCTTTTTGCCCTTGTTTATTATGGTATAAAGCACCGGAGGGGCGAATAAAGGAAAAACAAGCCTTTCTCTGCCATCAGAAGCACAAAAAATCCGTCAACAGACAACTTTTTTTAAAAAAAGACTTGCAATTTTTATCGGATTATGGTATCATATTTATTCGTGAGATATACGTACTTTGGCGTATGTGAAAGAGGTGAAAGTAATGAGAGAAGGTATCCATCCTGAGTACAAGACCACAGTCATCAAGTGTGCCTGCGGCGCTACCTGGGAAACCCGTTCTACCAAGGAGAACATCAGCGTTGAAATCTGCTCCAAGTGCCATCCCTATTTTACTGGCAAGCAGAAGCTGGTTGACACCGGTGGACGCGTGGACAAGTTCCGGAAGCGTTACAATCTTGGAAAATAACAATAAAATCCATACAGGAAATGGCGGTCCGGAGACTACGGTCTTCCGTGAACCGCCTTTTCTGTTTATCCGGAAAGGGGAAGCATTATGCCCAAGGATTATGTCACAGTCCGGGATTTTGCTCAGGACGAATTTGTGGAAAAAAAGTCCCGCTTCATCGGTTACAGCAAGCATGTGGAGACAGAAGCGGAGGCTGCTGCCTTTGTGGCGGAGATCAGCAAAAAGCACTGGGATGCCACCCATAATGTCTATGCCTATTCGCTCCGGGATGGTCTGACACGCCGCTATTCTGATGACGGAGAGCCCCAGGGAACCGCCGGTGTTCCAGTGCTGGATGTGATTCTCAAGGAGGGAATCGTCGATGTTTGCGTGGTAGTGACCCGTTATTTCGGAGGTATTCTGCTGGGAGGCGGGGGACTGGTCCGGGCTTACTCTCAGGGCGCACGGATTGCGCTGGCTGCTGCAGAAAAGCTTCACATGGCCACCTGTCACCGGCTTCGTCTGGTGGCGCCTTATCATCTCTATGGAAAGATCAACTACATTCTGCCTGATTACGGCATTCAGCTGCGAAATTCTGATTTTTCCGACGTTGTAACCCTTGACTTGCAGATTCGGACAGACAGGCTGGAAGCCTTCCAGAAGGCCCTTACCGAACTCACAGGAGCTACTGTAACCGCGTCCGTAGAGGAAACTTTTTTCGGTGATATGCCTTAGGCCGTCAAATTTCCCGGTCTTTACAATTTTTTTCGCAAAAATAAAGGATTCTTTCCATTTTTCCGGTATAAAATAAGTAGAAGGGTATTCCAGGTGGTGCATTTTTGCCAGAAAGGGTGAAAGTTATGAAACCAGCTGACAGTAAAGCGATGCGCCAGCAGATGGAAGCTGCGTATCTTTCTCCCGGAGCCGCCCGTTCGGCCTGTACCCGGGGGAGAAGACAACCAGAGGAACCCTGTCCCCTTCGCACAGACTACCAGCGGGACCGGGATCGGATTCTGCATTGCAGTGCCTTTCGGCGGCTACGCCACAAGACGCAGGTCTTTCTGGCTCCCCAGGGAGATCATTACCGAACCCGCCTTACCCATACCCTGGAAGTCTCCCAGATTGCCCGTACCATTGCGTCAGGATTGCGGCTCAATGAAGACCTGACCGAAGCGATTGCTTTGGGCCATGATCTGGGCCATACCCCTTTCGGACACGCCGGAGAGCGGGCGCTGGATGCAGTGTGCCCCTTTCCTTTCCGGCATCACCTGCAAAGTGTGCGGGTGGTGGACCGGCTCAGCCGGGGCGGACGGGGCCTGAACCTCACCTGGGAGGTACGCAATGGCATCGCCTGTCATTCTGCTGGCAGCGGCGAAGTTCAGGCTGCCACATTGGAAGGCCGGGTGGTACGGCTGGCAGACAAAATCGCCTATTTGAATCATGACATTGAAGATGCAATCCGGGCGGGAATCCTTTCTGAGGGAGATCTGCCCTGGGAGGCGGTGTATCAGCTGGGACGGAATAAATCCGTCCGGATCACCACCATGATCTTCTCCATTCTGGAATGCAGCGACGATCACAATATCCGGATGGCGCCTGAGATTTTGAAGGCCCATCAGCTGCTGTCCCGTTTTATGTTTGAAACGGTTTACGTAAATCCGGAGGCAAAAGGCGAGGAAGAGCGGGCAGAAGGTTTAATTCAGCGGCTTTATGCCTATTATATGGAAGATCCGGCAAGATTGCCGGAATTTTACCGCCGGTTGGCAGAGGAGGAATCCCCGGCCCGGGCGGTGTGCGACTACATTTCCGGCATGACCGATCAGTATGCCGTCAGCCTCTATCAGGAACTGACGGTGCCCAAATTCTGGACGGTCCTCTGATTGCCGGTGCAAAGGAGGTGTTTCCGGTTTGGCCATTCCCCAGAGCTTTTTGGATGAACTCAAGCAGCGCTGCGACATTGAAAGTCTGATTTCCAGCTATCTGCCCTTGAAACGGCAGGGGAGGACCTGTAAGGGTCTTTGCCCCTTTCATTCCGAGAAAACACCTTCCATGGTGGTCTATCCGGAAAATCAGTCCTTCTATTGCTTTGGATGCGGCGCCGGTGGCGATGTCATCAACTTTGTGATGAGGATTGAAAACCTGGGATATCTGGAAGCCCTGCGGTTTCTTGCCCAACGGGCCGGACTTGCCTTTCCGGAAGAGGATCGGGAAGACCCTGCTTTGAGGATGCGCCCGATTATCTATGAAATCAATCGCCTTACAGCACGGTACTATCACGATTGTCTCAAATCAGAAGCCGGTGCACCGGGGCGGGCTTATTTCTCGGAGCGAGGACTGCTCAACCGTACGCTGGTTCATTATGGGCTGGGGTATGCACCGGAGGGCTGGCACAATCTGCGGGATTACCTTCATAAAAAAGGCTTTACCGATGAGCAGATGCTGGCGGCAGCGGTGGTAGGCAGGGGAAGAAATGGCGGCTGTTACGACCTTTTCCGGAACCGGGTGATTTTCCCGATCATCGATCTGCGGAAAAACGTCATTGGTTTTGGCGGACGGGTGCTGGATGACAGCAAGCCCAAATACCTGAACTCCTCCGATACGCTAGTCTTTAAGAAGAGCCGCAACCTCTTTTCTCTCAACTTTGCCAAGAATGCAGGTACCGACCAGCTGATTCTGGCAGAAGGCTATATGGACGTGATTGCCGTTCATCAAGCTGGCTTTGAGAATGTGGTGGCTACGTTGGGCACGGCACTCACTTCTGAGCAGTGCCGCCTGATTTCCGGCTACGCCAAAGAAGTCATCATTGCCTATGATTCGGACGGCGCTGGCCGGGCCGCTACCAGCCGGGCTATGGGCCTTCTGGAAGAGGTGGGAGTCAAGACCCGGATCCTCTCAATGCAGGGCGCCAAGGACCCCGACGAATACCTGAAAAAGTTCGGCGCCCAGCGGTTCAAGCTGCTGCTGGAGGGGGC
>CALXFL010000021.1 GCA_944387515.1 uncultured Clostridia bacterium | reverse complement strand
ATTAAAAATGAAGAAGCCCACAAGGCAGGCAAACAGGATCAGATCTGACAGAAAAATCCCGAAGCAGCATCGCGATGCTGTTTCGGGATTTTTTATCAGCTAAAGATGAAGGTCAGCGTGCGGAGCTGCTCATTTTGCAGATAGCTGTATCCTGTCAAAGAAGCGCCTGCCGCATCCATCACAGTATAAAGCCCCTGTCCCTCAATCAGCTCTTTTCTCGCCTGCTCATAAAGGGTGACACTGGCAAACTGAAGCGGAATCCAGCATTTTCCGGCCTGATATTGCTGCTGAAGGGCTGTCTTAGCCTGATCGAGACTCTGATCCACAAAGAGACCATTTTGCCGGAAATAATTGTACTGAGTCGCATCACAGACTGGCATCGGCGCATAGGTCTCATCGATGGTACGGGTAGCCAGGATCTCCTGCGTGGTGGCGCAGAGGTAGCTGTAATTCCGGTACTGCTCAATGCCAGGGCCTTCTCCCAGAAAGCTGGGATCCCCCCAGGTTACATCCATATAATAGTAACTGCCGTCCACCTGAATCAGATTCCAGGCATGGGAACCGGAGGAATAGCACTCCCCTGCCACGTAGGTACAGAAAACGCCCAACCGGTTCAGAAGATACTGGGCTGCCCGGGCATATCCCTCACAGCGAGCCCGCCCCTCTACTAAAGCGCCATAGATATTGCCGCTGTTTTCAGTCTCCAGATCATACTCAATATGGTCAACCAGATACTCAAACACCATCTGTACCCGCTGATACTCGGTGGCGTTCTCCGGGACTGTTTCCAGAAAACCGGCGGCAGCAGCTTCCAGTTCAGCCTGCATGGCAGAAAGACTGCCAGCCGTATGAAGATAGGTGAAATGGTATTCTCCCCGATTGGTATAGCTGTAAAACTCTCCGCCGCCATTGGGCAGCCAGAACAACTCCGGATGGTCATAGTAAAGCGCCCGCATTACGGGAAAAACTTCCCCGCTCTGGTTGGACTGGGTAACGGCAGTCTCCTCCTGAGCTGAAACTGCGGCAAGCAACGCCCCATAATCCTTTTGCTGGGCAGCGGACAAATGCTGAAAATAATATTCTGTTTGAACCGATTCCACAGGAACAGCACTCTCCGGCACAGAAGACGTGGGGGCAGAGCTCTCTGCCGGTACTGGCCAGCTGGAAGCCGGCTCTGAGGAGGTATCGGCAGAAGGCCCAGCAGAAAATCCACCAAAAAACTGTCGCACCTCTTTATGAACGGTGTCCAGATTACAGCTGGCACAACTGCCCGCTGTCATCAATGCCAGTACGGTACAGGCGATTCTCTTCATCAGGCACCCCTTACTTGCTTTCATCGCTCTTCTCCAAATGATATCCCAAAGACAGAAGCAGCTTCAGTGTCTCCATGGAGGTGCGGCGGTCATATTCCTTTTCTTCCTCTGAAAGTTCCTCATAGGGAACCAGACCGGGATGCTTCTTGGCCTGATCATCCCGCACCGGCCCCCAGGACCAACCCTCAGCCATTCGACCAGCCGCCCAGACTTCATGGGTGTTTTTCGCCATAGCCTCACTGATAATTAAAATCTCAGGTGTCACTGCTATCCCGGAGGTATCCACCGGAGCAGGAATATACTGTTTCATGATAATCAACCTTTCTATTGCCGGATGTTGTTTATACTAACGCCAATGTGACACCTTTTTCGCAGCCAGGTATAAAAAATTCTTCCCCACTCCTGCCTTCTCCCAAAAAATTTATTTTTTGGGAAATGGTCTGCGAATATCTGCTTCCTCTATGGTTATGAAAGCAATCATCAAGGACCAGACAGCAAACAGAAAGGCTGTACGGCAAAGGAGGAATCGATTTTGTTCTGGCTTGAACACCCTCTGCTACGTTCATCATGAAAGGATTGATTCAGATATGGCAAGAAACAGTATCTCAGAATTGGAGTATCTGCAAATTGAAGAAGACATTATGATCCGGAACCCCGCCCGGTTCGATCTTCTCTGTACTGTGACCGAAGAACTGCTCAAGCCCTTCGTGTACAGCCGGATGAATGAACGGATTCAGATGGCAGATGATGTGATGCAGAACATCCAGTTGAAGGTTATCAAAGGCATTGCCACCAACTACTTCCAGAAGGACACGGGAGAGCGGCTGCTGGAAAAAAACGCAAATGGCTTGCAGCGCTGGTTGTTTACCATTGCTAAAAATGAGATTTACACCCTGCACAACCGGGAACAGCGCATCAAAAACAAGCACTACGCCCCGCATCCCACGACGGAGGAAGAGGACCTCGATATGCTGAGCAGCATCCCAGACACTACCCACCGTTCCGGGTTGGATCGTCCCGGCAGGGTTATGGAAATGCGGGAAGGGGTAAACCGATGTATTGCCAGCATGGTCACGGCCAACTCCAAGGAACATATTGTGCTGGCTACCGTAATGGTGGCGCTGATCTCCCTTCATTATAACTGTGACCGCATTCGGGCAGAACGTTACTTCAGCACCCGGTATGCACAAGCCACATTGGATGAGGTTTTTATGGATTTTATCAAGCTGATGCAACGGATCTCCTGGATCACCGTCAACACAGCCGCCCTGATGGAGCTGAAAACTGGATTGGATCAGCCCCGGCAGGGACAGCGAACTGGCAGTTACACCATGCAGGACTTCGCCATGAAAAAGGGACTGGATGCTTCCCTGTCCGACTGGCTCAACCGAATGGACGGCCGCATCAAGCGAAATGTGCCGGACATCTATGAAGATTGGGAGACTGATCCTGTCTGATCTCCCTCAAAGGTGCAAATCCCTGAAGATACGCACCTTCTTTGAAAAAATCTCTACTTTGAAATATTGAAAAATGATGGTAAGGTGAATCAAATGTTGCAAAATCATCTCACAGATGCTGAGCTCATCGCTTTTGTAGAAACAACGGAAATCACGCCTTCTTCTCTGGAACTTCTCTCCCGGGTCACTTCCCACATTGTACGGTGTGACCAATGCCGGGAACGACTGGTGGCTTTTCAGAAAATGTATGGTCAGCTTTCGGCCTACTCCCCTGCTGAGGAAACAGAAACCGCTTGTGAGGATCAACAGGAAGTGGAATTGGCATAAACCGCAGAACAAAAGCAGAACAACGGGAAAATCTTCCGCTGTTCTGCTTTTTTGTTTAAAAAGTTCTCGCTTTCTGGTAAAGAATCTGGTATAATGGAGCTGCTGCAAGATCTGCTTTATCCGTTTATATGAATCTTTCAGAAAGCGATTACAGACAGCACCCCACATCAAAGGAGGAATTTCATGAGAGGAAAAATCTCTCTATGGGCAGGCTGGTTCCTGTTCGCCGTAGCAATTATCGCCGTTTATAAAACCTTCGACAATTTTACCGATATCCTCGCCGGTTTGCAGGCCGTTCTACGGCTGCTGCGTCCCTTTTTGTATGGCCTGGTAATCGCTTTCCTGCTGCTTCCCCCCGCCAAAAAGCTGGAGGCACAGCTTCAAAAGCTGCCCTATGGATGGTTACAGAAACGGGCCAGAGGCCTTTCCGTGCTTCTTGCTCTGCTTGCCTTTCTTCTTTTGCTGACACTGGTACTGTTCTGGTTCATCCCCACCCTCTATCAGAACCTATCCACCTTCATTCTCCGGCTGCCCGCTCAGTTGAATCAAGCCTATCTGTATCTGGTGCAGCAGTTTGATCTGGAAGTCTGGATGCAGAACCTGCTGAAACAGATCACCAGCAAGCTGGACATGAACAACATTCTGGAATGGCTGGGTGCGCTGAACTTCGCCAGCTACGCTGCCGGCATCTCCTCCCTGTTGGGACAGTTGGTAGATTTCTTCCTGGGCATCATTCTCTCCATTTATATTCTCTCTGACCGGGCAGCCATTCAGGCCAATTTCAATCGGGTCACCCGCCTGTTTCTCAGCCCCGTTCACACCGCTGAACTGCAGGTTCTCCTCTCCCGGATCGGCAACATCCTGTACAGTTTCCTCTATGGACAGGCCACTGATGCACTCTTTGTCGGGGTGGCCAGCTGGCTGGGCTTCTGGCTGCTGCAAATTCCCAACGCCTCCATGCTGGGCTTTTTCTATGGACTGTTCAGCCTGATTCCTTATTTCGGCGCCTTCATTGGTGTTTTTACGGTTTGCATTTTCACCCTGATCTCGGGCGGCCTCAGTAAATTCATCATAGCCCTGATCTTCATCATGGTCCTCCAGCAGGTGGACGCCAACATCGTCAATCCTCGCATCATCGGCAACTCCATCGGCATCAAGCCGCTGTATGTCATCTTCGGCGCCACCTTCTTTGGTGGATTGATGGGAATTCCCGGCATGCTGCTGGGCCCACCCATCATGGCGATTCTCGCTGAATTATTGGATCGGTACCTGCTGACCCGTGAGGCAGGCATGGAGGTTCCAGCAGCAGCTACCAGCTCTCCGCCTTCAGACCCGCCGGCCGAACCCCCTCTGTCCTGACTGGGCTATGCCCTGCTTTATTTTCATCCAAAAAGGAGAACACTGTCATGAAACTCTCTCAGCTGAAAAAGTTTCCTCCCGTCTGTCCCGGCCAGGAGGGCCTGGTACACGGCGGCGACTACAACCCCGATCAGTGGCTGGACCGCCCGGATATTCTGGAAGAAGATGTCCGGCTGATGCAGCTTTCCCATGTAAACAACGCCTCGGTAGCCATCTTTGCCTGGAAGGCACTGGAGCCGGAAGAAGGTGTCTACCGGTGGGAATGGCTGGATGAAACCCTGGACCGGCTCTGGAAGGGCGGTGTCTCGGTCATCCTGGCAACCCCCTCCGGCGCCCGTCCCGACTGGATGGACCGGGATCACCCCGAAGTCCTGCGGATGCAGGAAAACCGGGTGCGCAATCTCCACGGCACCCGCCACAACCACTGCTACACCTCTCCCTATTACCGTCAGAAAGTCCAGGAAATGAACCGGATGCTGGCCCAGCGGTATGGCCACCATCCGGCAGTGAAGATGTGGCATGTCTCCAATGAGTATGGCGGAGAATGCCACTGCCCCCTCTGCCAGCAGGCCTTCCGGAACTGGCTCCGGGAAAAATATGGCACCATCGACAAACTGAATCACGAGTGGTGGACCGGCTTCTGGAGCCGGGGCTACTCCTCCTTTGACGAAATCGAATCCCCTGCTCCCCACGGTGAAACCGCCATTATGGGCCTGGTTCTGGACTGGAAACGCTTTGTCACCTATCAGACCGGAGAGTTCTTCAAAAATGAGATCCAGCCCTTGAAAGAGCTGACACCTGACCTTCCGGTTGTCATGAACATGATGGGTCTGTACACCGGCCTCGATTACTGGAAGCTGGCACCGCTGGTGGACGTGATCACCTGGGACAACTATCCTTCCTGGCACACGGACCAGATGTCCACCTGGGAAAAGGCGGCAGAAATTGCCTTTGTCCATGACATCAACCGCTCCATGAAGAAGAAGCCCTTCATGCTCATGGAAAGCACCCCCAGCCTGGTCAACTGGCAGCCGGTCAACAAGATGAAACGGCCGGGTATGCACATTCTCTCCTCCATCCAGGCGGTGGCCCATGGCTCCGACTCGGTTCAGTACTTCCAATGGCGCAAGGGACGGGGCGCATTTGAAAAGTTCCATGGCGCTGTTGTGGACCACTGCGGCCATGAACACACTCGGGTCTTCCGGGAGGTTACCCAGCTGGGCGAGCTGCTGGAGAAGCTGGCGCCGGTGGCGGGCAGCTCGGTGGAACCGGATGTGGCTATTATCTACGATTGGAACAACCGTTGGGCCATTGACGCCCTTCAGGGCCTTAACCGCAACCGCCGCTATGCAGAAACCTGCATCCAGCATTATCAGTCCCTATGGAAACAGGGCATTCCCTGCGACATTATCGACATGGAGCAGTCCTTTGACAGCTACCGGCTGGTGGTGGCACCCATGCTCTATATGCTGAAGCCGGGTGTGGCACAGAAGCTCCGCGCCTTTGTAGAGCAGGGCGGCACGCTGGTCCTCACCTACCTGACCGGCTATGTGAACCAGAATGACCTCTGCTTCCTGGGCGGATTCCCCGGTGATGGAATGCAGGAGCTCTGCGGCGTCTGGGCTGAGGAAATCGACTCCCTCTTCCCCACCGACCGCAACAGTTTGGAGACGGCCGACGGCAGCTTTACTGTTACCGACTACTGCGAGCGCATCCATCCTATGGAGAGCTGCCAGGTCGTGGGACAGTACGGCAGCGACTTCTACGCCGGCGAGCCTGCCCTTACCTGCAATAAAGTCGGCAAGGGCAGCTGCTGGTACATGGCCTGCCGCACCGGACAGGACTTCCTGGACGGCTTCTACGATCGGCTGGCAGAGGAGCTGAGCCTGAAGCCTCAGTGGTTTGGACCGCTGCCTGAAGGCATCAGTGTACAGCCCAGAGGAGCAGAAGGCCACACCTGGCTCTTTGTCATGAACTTCTCGGAAGAGGAAAAGAGCCTGACCCTCAACCAGGCTATGACCGATGCTGTCACCGGCGAACATGCCGCTGGTACCCTGACACTGACGCCCTATGAAGTGCGGGTACTCCGGATAGACGACTAATTTTCTCTACATCATTCCTGCCCCGTCAGATAGCTGGCGGGGCATTCTCTGTGGAAAAAGGAGGTATACCATGACTTTTTCTATCGAAAGCTGGATTCCGCTTTATCTGGAAGCGGTGAAACAGCAGTTCGGCAGCCGGATCTGGTTTGTCGGCTTACAAGGCAGCTATGCCCGGCAGGAGGCGACAGATCAGAGTGACATCGACCTGGTGCTGATTCTGGACAAGGTAACAGCGGACGATCTGATTACATACAGCCAGCTGCTGGACACCCTGCCCCACCGGGAAAAGCTCTGCGGCTTTACCGCTGGACGGGAGGAATTGACGGCATGGGAGCCGTCCGACCTGTTTCAACTCTGTCAGGACACCATCCCGCTGGTGGGAAGTCTCAAACCTATTCTGGACGGCATCTCCCGTCAGGATGTCTACCGAGCCATTCACACTGGTGTCTGTAATATCTACCATATCTGCGGCCATAACCTGATTCACGGAAAGAAGTTATCTACCTTGAAAGGCTGCTACAAAATTGCCTGTTTTACCTTACAGGCCATTGCCTATGTCCAGACCGGGCAGTATCAGCGGCAAAAGACAACTCTCCTGCCGTTGCTGCAACCGGAAGACAGCACCATTCTCCAGACGGCCATCTCCCTGAAGAAGCAAGAGACGATTTCTCCTGCTAAGTTGACCCAGCTGTCCGAACAACTGCTGGACTGGGCCTCCGGATGGATGAAACAATGCGCCGAAGTAAAGGAAACGTGACATGAAAGGATTTGTCAGAAAACAACCTCTCCTTGCTCTCTGTGGACTGGAATGTGGGCTTTGTCCGATGTATGTGGGAAAATACTGCCCGGGATGCGGCGGTGGCCCTGGCAACCAATCCTGCAAGATCGCCAAATGCAGCCTGGAACATGGCGGCATGGAATTCTGTTTCCAGTGCAGCGATTTTCCCTGCCAGCGATATCAGGAGGAAGATGCCGTGGATTTCTTTCTTCCAGGACAAAAACGGAACTGGACGCTGGAACAGGTACGCCAGACCGGCGTCGACGTCTACATGAAAGATCTCTCCCAGCGAATGGCCATACTGAACCGGTTGCTGGAAAAATACAATGACGGCCGGCGGAAATCTCTTTATACAGCGGCAGCCTGTCTGCTTCCTCTTTCAGAATTGCAGCGTATTCTGGAAACACTGGACAATCGGAAAGAAGAACCGCTTAAAGACGCTGCCAAAGCGGCGGCTGCTCTTCTGCAAGAGGCCGCTGACCGGCTTCATCTTTCACTGAAACTCCGTAAAAAGTCTTCCAAAGCATAACAAAGCCAACCGCCTGACACATTTACATCAGGCGGCTGGCTTTTTCATAAAGACTTACACATTCAGGGCTGGCTCTGTCCAAAAGCCTGCTCCAGCGCTGTCAGATCTCCCTCATCGGGATGGGATAGTGCACGATCAAAGTTATCCAGCATCATCTGCCGCCGGGGACTCTCTTCCATGGCTTCATACCGCCGGCGGACAGCCTGAGGCATTTTTCCCTGACACATATACTGCCCTACCAGCTTTACTGTTTCAGGTAGATTCTTTTTTACAGCGGAAAGAATCGTCTCAAAATAAGAAGCTTCTCCTCCGAAACCCGCTGTCCCGAACAGAAAAACCTGCTGCCCGGTGAGCCGGGACAGAAACGCAGCCATTTCGGGATCGCAGCTGCCCTTGTCAGTCCAGAATCCCGCCAAAATCATATCCGCTTCCAACGCCTTGTCGTTGGGCGCTCCCATATAGACAAGCTGCTCCGGCTGGATCTGCTGCTGAAGCCGCTGGGCCAGCATTCTGGTATTTCCTGTGTTACTGGTATATACAATAGCGTATGTCATCTGGAAATCTCCTTTCTCTTCACCTGTTTGCTCACCTTAGTCATAAGGGTGAGCAGCAATTCCTGCTCTGACTGGGTGAGTGCCATCATCGCTTCCCGGTCCCAATCAGCAAAAACCTGATGCAAAACGTCAAAAGCCTGCTCTCCCTTTGGCGTAAGGGAAAGATGGTAGGAACGGCCGATTTTTTCCCGATGCAAAAAGCCATCCTCCGCCAGATTGAGTACACTACGCTGAGAATGTCCCCAGTCCAGCCCCAGCGCTGCCGTCAACTCTGCCTGGGTACATCCTGGATGCCGTCCCAGATAAAGCACCAGAAATAAGGCTCCATAGTGAAGCCCCAATTTCTTCATCCGGGCAGCCGTATAATCTGTAAAGCTATGGGACAACGTGAGTACGGCACGGGCCAATGTCTGATCCATTCCGCTACCTCCTTACTTGACTATATCAAGTATACGCCCATAACTTGACTTTGTCAAGTAACAACTGATGAACAAAATGAAAAGCCGCAGCAAACGCTGCGGCTCCAGGCTGTCAAAAAAGGGAATCAGGTTAGCAAATTGCACAAAGTGTCAGGAAATAGGGCAGGTTCCCGGCCATGGAATGGCCGGGTGGGGTTTGTGAGGAAGGTGTCTTGCCCGCTGCGGCGGGCGCTTCTTTTTCTTTGTAGTCCGCGCCGGGCGCGGAGGAGCTGAGTATTTCGCCCATTGCGATGGGCGATGGGGGCTTTGCCCCTCAACCCCACGATTTTTCGAGAAAAATCGAGTAAAGCTTTTAATTTTTTGTGTCGTGAGTTGTTCTGCCTTTTGTGCAACTTTTTCTGAAAAACAGGTTTTTCTACAAGCTGAAGCCGCAGCAAACGCTGCGGCTCTTTTTGGTAACAAAGTTCAGGCGGTATTCCGGGACAGCAGCTTCTGCTGTTCGGTCTGAAGCATTGCTTTCAACCAACACTCCATACCATCGGCGGTGCCGGAAAATCCGGCATCTCCCAGCAGAAAACCTGTCACAATGGTCTTGGCAGCGAGCAGTTGCAGCCGGGCTACCAGTTTATCGGGACAACCGCCCTGAGCAACTGCCCAGGGTTCCATCAGCTCTCCCACCAGCGCACAAACTCCCTCCAACCGGGCAGGCTGTGCCAGCAAAACATCCTGATAAATCTGCTGATACTCCGTTTCTGTAATCTTTCTCATATTGTCCCTCTTTTCCTTATCCATACCTCATGAACCAAACAGAATTCCTCTGTTTGGCAAGCCTACGGGAATTATTGATATCATTTATTATAACGAAAAAGAAGGGCGTTTGCATTCACCTGTGTGAAGAGAAAATGTAAAAAATATAAGACAAAAGATGGTAAAAGAAACCAAATCAGCAGAAATTTTCAGAATGAAATCCGCCATTCCCCACAAATCAGGTGCTGCTTCTACGGAAGGTGCGGTTGGTTTCCAGCATCCATCCCGTATCCAGCTGGCGGAGTGCTTCCTCGGTTACCCGGAAGCCCCAGTTTCCATCTGCCACGCCCGGCTGATTCATCCGGGTATCACTGCCGTAACCGCAAAGGTCCTGAATCGGCAGCATAGCCACCTGTGCTGCACTCTGCCAGAGGGTGCGGATCATGGCCCGGCAGATGGGGCTCTTAGCGCCGCCTTCATGCCAATCACCTTCAAATCCGCAGTATTTCATGGCATTCTCCCGCTGCCACTGCTGGGCATTATAGAACCAGCCCAGGGTGGTATCATTGTCATGGGTGCCGGTGTAGGCCAGGGTATTTTTGGGGATGTTGTGGGGCAGATGCAGGTTATCCGCATTGTCGATAAAGGCAAATTGCAGCACCCGCATACCGGGCAGACCGGTATCCGCCATCAGCTTCCGGACATCGTCGTCGATTTCACCCAGATCCTCTGCAATGATCTGGGGATCCTTGAAGCGGCGGAAGACATGCTCGAAGAAGTCCATGCCGGGTCCCTTTACCCAGCTTCCCTCCTTGGCGGTTTTCGCCGTAGCAGGAATGGACCAGTAAGCAGAAAATGCACGGAAATGGTCAATCCGTACCATATCGTAAAGCTCCAAAGATGCCGCAATGCGCTGAAGCCACCAATGATAACCGGTGGCCTTCATGACCTTCCAGTTATAAATGGGATTGCCCCAGAACTGACCGTCTGCAGCAAAGTAATCGGGCGGGCAGCCTGCCACATGACGGGGCGCCCCGTCCTCATCCAGGTCGAAGAGCTGCTGGTTGCTCCAGACATCCGAGCTTCTCAGACAAAGATAGATGGGCATATCGCCGATGATCTGAATACCGATCCGGTTGATCTCTGCCTTGACAGCGGCCCACTGGGCGTAGAATTCATACTGGACAAACTCGTAGAATGCAATATCATCTGCCAGCTCCTGGCGGGCTTTTTCCAGTGCCTCAGGCTGACGGGCACGCAGCTCCGGCTCCCATTCCGGCCAGTCCTTCTGTCCGTGTGCATCCTTCAGCGCCATATACAGCGCGAAATCCGGCAGCCAGAAGGCATTTTCCTTGGAAAATGCCACAATCTTTTCACGAAGTGCCGGTGTTACCCGGGATGCAGCCCGGCGCAGCAGCGGCATCCGGGTATCCCACAGCCATTTATAATCCACCGCATAAGGAGAATGGTAGGTATTCTCCTCCAGTTCCTCCGCTGTAATCAGTCCTTCCTTTTGCAGGGTGGGCAGATCAACGAAGTAGGGATTTCCAGCAAAGGCAGAAAAACTGGTATAAGGTGAGTTAAACTCATCCGTGGTGGTAAAGGGCAGGGTCTGCCAGTAGGAAAAACCCATCTTTTTCAGCAGAGCAGCAAACTCCACTGCCTCCTTGCCAAAGCTGCCAATGCCGCAGGGACCGGGCAGAGATGCAATGTGCAGCAGAACGCCGCTGGAACGATGTTTCATGGTGTATCAGGCCTTTCGTTTGAATTTGACAAAAACTGAAGGAATCAGGGAACTGATTTATTCAGCAGAAACTATTATATCAAAACTTTGCCAAAAAAACAACAACACTAGAGCAAAAAGTGTTGCGTTCTGGCAAAAGAAACGGCACCTGGTATCCCAGGTGCCACTTGTCCTTTGTTTATCAGCGCTCATTTTGCTTTCTGCTGATACAGACTATTATAATGCCGGCGTATTTTGAGAAGCAACTGCCGCAGCTGTTCTTCCTCTCCCTCATTCAGGGGCGTTACCAGAATATCCTCCGTTTCATGAAGCTTTCCATGGATCGCTTCATTCATGGTTCTTCCCTTTTCGGTAATATAAACCCGAACCTGCCGCAAATCAGTGGGATCTGTCTCACGAATGACGTAGCCGTCATCTTCCATCTTTTTCAGCGTTACACTAACAGTAGGCGGCTTCAAATGACTGCACCGCACCAGATCCAGCTGGGTCACCCCATCCTCTCTGGCCAGATGAAACAGCATCTGACGGTATCCGTCCCGGATTCCCAGCTTTTCGGTTTCCCGCCGCATCCGGTCATGAAAAAACTTTGAGGTTTCATTGATAAGAAGGCCAATGGGCAGATGATCTTCATCAAGAAAGGGGGGCACAGATTTCTGTTCTGACATATTTATGATCCTTTCCAATGTCCCTGATGGAAAACCGATTCAGGGCCGTTTGATAATTTGTTTACTAACAAATAAAATATACCAGATTTTTTTCCGCTTGTCAATGCCCCTTTTTCAACAGAAAGGCTCAATAACCCCGGATTCCATCGATGGATTCGTCCTGCTCCACCCACTGGGACACCGGAATCACCCGGTATTCATCCCGGGTGTCCCGGATCACGACCTTTTCAATGCCTGCATTGATAATCAGCCGCTTGCACATGGAGCAGCTGGAAGACTGCTGAATATAGCTGCCATCCGACACCTCTACCCCCACCAGAAAGAGCGTACTGCCCAGCATCTCCTCCCGGGAGGCACTGATAATTGCGTTGGCTTCGGCATGGACGCTGCGGCAGAGCTCATACCGCTCTCCCCGGGGAATCTGGAGCTTCGCCCGGACACAATGGCCCAGATCGGTGCAGTTTTTGCGTCCTCTGGGTGCACCTACATAGCCGGTGGAAATCACCTCATCATTTTTCACAATGACGGCTCCGTAATGCCGCCGTAGACAGGTGCAGCGCTGAGCCACTACCTCAGCCAGATCCAGATAGTAGTTGATTTTATCCCGTCGTTCCATGATGCACCTCCTTAAAAGATTTCGGTAAAGAGCTGATCTGCTGCCTCCAGTACTGCCTGAATATCCTCCTCAGTATGAGCGGCACTGAGGAAGATCGCCTCGAACTGAGAGGGCGCAAAATAGAAGCCCCGATTGAGCATTCCGTTGAAATACCGGGCAAAAGCAGCGGTATCGGACTTTTTGGCCTCCTCATAGTTGGTGACAGGGCCGGGCGTAAAGAACAGGCAGGCAAGTGAACCAACACCGGTTACCGACAGGGGTGCATGGTGGCGCTGAATCAGGTCATTCATACCCTGGGTGAACTGCTGGCCCAGACGGGCAGTCTTCTCATAAACACTGTCGTCCTCTGCCAGGATGGAGAGCTGACAGAGACCAGCCGCCATGGCCACCGGGTTACCCGACAGGGTACCGGCCTGGTAGACCTGTCCCGCCGGAGAAATCCAGTTCATGATCTCTTTCCGACCGCCATAAGCGCCTACCGGCATTCCGCCGCCGATGATCTTGCCATAGGTGCACAGGTCAGCCCGAACGCCGAAATACTCCTGAGCGCCGCCCCGGGCCAGCCGGAAGCCGGTGATGACCTCATCAAAAATCAGCAGGGCGCCGTGCTGGTCGCAGAGCTGGCGGAGCCCCTGCAGGAAGCCGGGTGCAGGCGGCACCACACCCATATTGGCGGCCACCGGCTCCACAATCACAGCGGCAACCTGATCCTTGTTGCCCTGAAGCAGTGCTTCTACGCTGTTCAGGTCGTTGTAGATGGCAGTCAGGGTGTCACCGGCAACCTTGGCAGGTACGCCGAGAGAGTCGGGCACACCAGCGGTCATGACACCGGAGCCGGCCTTGACCAGCATCCCGTCAGAATGGCCGTGGTAGCAGCCTGCAAACTTGATGACCTTATCCCGGCCAGTGTAGCCCCGGGCCAGCCGGATCGCACTCATGACGGCCTCGGTGCCGGAGTTGACCATCCGCACCATCTCCAGGTCCGACACCATCCGGGTCATCAGCTCAGCCACCAGCACTTCCCGCTCGGTGGGTGCGCCGAAGCTGAGGCCGCCTGCAGCAGCCTCAGTCACCGCCTGCAAAATCCGGTCATCTCCATGGCCCAGCAGCATCGGGCCCCAGGAGCCAACAAAATCCAGATAGCAATTGCCCTCTACATCCCAGATCCGGGCACCCTTGGCCTTCTGAATGAAACGGGGGTGTCCACCCACCGACTGAAATGCCCGCACTGGACTGTTGACGCCGCCGGGAATGACCTCCCGGGCACGCTGAAACAAAGCTTCACTGTTCATCATCCCATATCTCCTTTCCGGATGGCCTCCGCCAGCTCAGGGGCATAGTAGGAGATCAGCAGATCGGCTCCTGCCCGGAAGATGCTGACGGCGCTTTCACACATCACCGCATATTCGTTAATCAATCCCTGGGCAGCGGCCGCCTTAATCATGGCGTACTCGCCGCTGACACTGTAGGCCGCCAGAGGAAGAGTTGTGGACTCCTTAATCATCCGCACAATGTCCAGATAGGCCAGTGCGGGCTTCACCATCAGAATGTCTGCGCCCTCCTCCACATCCAGCAGGGATTCCTTCAGGGCTTCCCGGCTGTTGTGGGGGTCCATCTGGTAGCCTTTCCGGTCGCCAAAGGCAGGAGCAGAACCAGCTGCATCCCGGAAGGGGCCGTAAAAGGCCGAGGCGTATTTGGCAGAATAGGACATAATGGGCCGCTGGCTGTACCCGTTCTCATCCAGCAGCTGCCGGATGGCGGCAATCCGGCCGTCCATCATATCCGAAGGGGCCACCATGTCGGCACCCGCCTGCACATGGGACAGGGCAATCCGGGCCAGACAGGGCAGTGTCTTGTCGTTGTCTACCCGGTGGTCGGTCAGAATGCCGCAGTGGCCATGAGAGGTGTACTCACACATGCAGACATCGGTGATGATGTAAAGCTCGGGGTACCGCTCCTTCAGGCGGCGGATACCTGCCTGAAGGGCGCCCTGCTCATTCCAGGCCTCAGAGCCACATTCATCCTTGTGGGCCGGCAGGCCAAAAAGCAACAGCGACGGCACACCAGCCTTGAGCGCAGCCTCTGCGGCCTCATCAATCCGGTCAGGGCTGTAATGGAACTGTCCGGGCAGGGAGGGAATCTCCTCCTTGATGTTCTCCCCTTCCCGAATGAAAATGGGCCAGATCAAGGCGTCAGCCGACACCCGGGTCTCCCGCACCATCCGGCGCAATACCGCATTTTCCCGCAGACGGCGGGGACGAATTTCCTGTTTCATCATCTTGCAGCAACTTCCTTTCCAAGATATTCTATCGCGGTCCGGGCCATACTTTCTATCGTGGCTTCCGGCGCTGTAACAGGCACAAAACCAAGGGCGGCTGCCTTTTTAGCAGTCTGTTCCCCGATGCAGAGGGCGGCATAACTAGCGTCCCGCAGCTCCGGCAACGATGCAACCAGGCTCTCCGCCATCGACGCACTGCTGAAGGAGAACAAAGGCTTCTGGGGCCCGTTCAACAGGGCTCTCGCCTTGTCGCAAAGCTCCTCCGGCAGCGGCAGGAGCACCGTCTCATAGAGGGGCAGCCGCTCCACCTGAAGGCCCTCACCGGCCCCCTGGGCAACACCGCCCGCAGAGCGGGTAGACTCCAGACTCACTACCCGGCAGCCCGGCTCAGCTGGCAGGGCCTTGCCCAGATGCAGGCCGTCAAAGGTCTCGGGCACCAGATCTGCCACCAAACCCCGCTCTTTCAAATACCGGGCTGTGGCGGGGCCCACGGCTCCCAGCCGCCAACCTGCCAGAGCTCTCAGATCCTTGCCACTTTCCAGCAGCCGGTCCAGCAGCACCTCTGCCGCCTTCTGGCTGGAAAACAGCAGCCAACCCGGCCGGTCCAGAGATTGAAGGAGGGCGTCCAGGGCGGGATTTTCTTTCAGGGGACGAGTCTCGATCACCGGCAGGTCCACCACCTCTGCGCCCTGCTCAGCCAGCAGCGGCGCCAGCCGCCCGGGATGGGAGGCGGAGCGGGTCACCAGCACCGGACAGCCAAAGAGAGACCGTCCCATGAACCAGTCAAACTGCTCCGACAGGCAGCAGACTTCTCCCACTGCAATGATGGCGGGAGAATGGATGCCGGCTTCCTC